>JAPPQC010000054.1 GCA_028817225.1 Gammaproteobacteria bacterium
CACCCCGCCACAAACCAGAGGCCGCGCCCGCAGCGCGGCCTCTATTGCTTCACTTCAATCTCGTAGATGGCCGGCCAGTTTTTGCCGGTGACGAACAGGCGGCGTGCTTTGCTGTCCCAGGCGATGCCGTTGGCGACGCCCGCCTGCACCTGTTCGCGGGCTTTGCGGAACAGCGGCGTCAAGTCCAGTTCGGCCTGCACGACGCCGTCTTGCGGGTTGATGACGACGACGCGGCTGCTCAGGTACACATTGGCGTACACGCGGCCCTCAATCCACTCCAGTTCGTTCAGACGTTTGACCGGGCGGGCGCCGTCGGTCACCGTTATGCGCCGCACCTCGCTGAAATCGGCGGGGTCGCGGAAACTCAACTCCGCCGAGCCGTCGCTCATGATCAGATGGCGCCCGTCGTGCGTCAGCCCCCAGCCCTCGCCGCTGTACGACATCGTGCCCGCTGGTTCCAGCGTGGCGGCGTCGTAGAGCAGCGCCTGCCCCGCGCGCCAGGTCAACTGGTAAAGACGCTCGCCGACCAGCGCCAGCCCCTCGCCGAACAGGTGGTCGGCCAGCGCGCGCTCCTGCCGCACCTCGCCGCTTTCAAGGTCGAGAATCGCGACCGATGATTGCCGGTAACGCCCGCTGCTTTCCATCAGCGCGCCGTCGTGCACAACCAGCCCCTGCGTGAAGGCGCGAACGCGGTGCGGGAAAGTGCCGACGACGGTGTAGTCGAGCGAAACCGGCGCGGCGCCCGCCCCGGCCACCGCCGCCAGCCAGCACAGCAAAACCAGGCAGATTTTTGTCGGACCTTTCATCGAGCCTTCCGTCGGCCTTTCATTCGGCCTCTCGCCAAGCCTTTCATCCGGTCTTGCGCCGGGCCTCGCCGGGAACCTTCCGCCGGGGCTTTCATCAAACCCTTTGTCAGACTTCTTGTCGGGCAATCCATCCGCCAATTCTACCAACCCGCCGCGCAATGACATGGAAAATCCGCCAATGCTGGTATAGTGCGCTGCGGGATGCGTAACATAGAAACCCTGATCAGCGCGCAGTACATCGTGCCGGTGAGGCCGCGCGGCGAGGTGCTGCACGACGGCGCCGTGGCGGTGGACAAGGGCCACATCGTCGGCGTGATGCCGCGCCTGCAAGCGCTGGAAAAATTCCGCGCCGAAGAGCAGGTGCACCTTGCGCGCCACATCCTGCTGCCCGGGCTGATTAACGCCCACACCCACTCGCCGATGAGTCTGTTCAAGGGCGTCGGCGGCGGGCTGCCGATGCGGCGCTGGCTGCACGAGTGCATCTTCCCGCTGGAGCGCGACTTCCTGACGCCGCAGTTCGTGCGCGACGGCGCCGAACTCGCCATCGCCGAGATGATACGCGGCGGCGCCACCTGCTTCAACGACATGTATTACTTCCCGGAGGACATCATTGATGTCGCCTGCCACGCGCGCATCCGCATCTGCTGCGGCCTGACAGTGCTTGAGTTTGCAACCGCCTACGCCGCCGGCGCCGACGAATACATCGGCAAGGGGCTTGAGGTGCGCGACCAGTACAAGGACGACGGGCGCGTTCACTTCATGTTCGCGCCGCACGCGCCCTACACGGTGTCGGACAAGACGCTGATGCGCATCCGCACTTACAGCGACGAACTCAACCTGCCGGTGCACATCCACCTGCACGAGACCGCCGGCGAGATTGCCGACAGCATCAAGGAATTCGGCGTGCGCCCGATGGCGCGGCTCGACCAACTCGGGCTGGTTACGCCGGCGCTGCGCGCCGTCCACATGACGCAACTGACGGAGGATGAAATTGCGCTGCTCGCCGAGCGCAACGCGCAGGTCCTGCACTGCCCCGAATCAAACATGAAACTGGCGTCCGGCATCTGCCCGGTGCGAACGCTGCTGGAGCACGGCGTCAATGTCGCGCTCGGCACCGACGGCGCGGCCAGCAACGACGACCTTGATATTCTCGGCGAGATGAGAACCGCCGCACTGCTGGCCGGTGTTGCCGGCGGCGGCGGCAAAGGCGTCGGCAGCAATAACAACGGCGACGGTAGCAGCAACGATGGCAACAGCGGCAACGGTGACAGCGCCAGCGGCAGTGGCGACAGCGACAACGCCGTCTTCAACCCCGCCACCGCGCTCGAAATGGCCACCATCAACGGCGCCACCGCGCTCGGCCTCGGCGAGGTTGTCGGCTCCATCGAGAAAGGCAAGGCGGCGGATTTTGCGGCGGTTCAATGCGACGGCATTGAAGCCGTGCCGGTGTACGACGCCATCGGCCACCTGGTCTATTCGGCCAGCCGCAGCGAGGTCAGCGATGTCTGGATTGCCGGGCAGCGCGTGCTGCGCGACCGCGTTCTGACTACAATAGACGAACAGGCGCTGCTGAAAAAAAGCGCCGGGTGGCGGCGCAAGATCGCCGTCGCCGCGGCGCGGGCGCGCCAGCCAAACCAAGCGACGCAATGAACACCAACATTGACCCCGCCGAACTCGGCAAATTCGAGGCCAGCGCGTCGCGCTGGTGGGACGCCGGCGGCGAATTCAAGCCGCTGCACATCATCAACCCGCTGCGCCTCGACTACATTGACGAGCGCGCGCCGCTCAGCGGGCGGCGCGTGCTCGACGCCGGCTGCGGCGGCGGCCTGCTGAGCGAGGCGATGGCGAAACGCGGCGCCGCCGTCACCGGCATTGACCCGGGCCGCACGGCCATCGAGGTCGCGCAACTGCACGCGCGCGAATCGCAACTCGACATCGCCTACCTGTGCACCGACACCGGGCAACTGGCTGACGAACAACCGGCGCAATACGACACCGTAACCTGCATGGAACTGCTGGAACATGTGCCCGACCCGGCGGCGCTGGTGCGCGCCTGCGCGCAACTCGCAAAGCCGGGCGGCGATGTGTTTTTCTCGACCATCAACCGCAGCCCGAAAGCCTGGCTGCTGGCCATTGTCGGCGCCGAATATGTGCTCGGCCTGCTGCCGAAAGGCACGCACGACTACCACAAACTGCTGCGCCCGTCGGAACTGGAGGAATTCGCGCGCAGCGCCGGCCTCGCCGTCCGCGACCTCTCCGGCATGCGCTACAACCCGCTGACAAACACGCCGTCGCTGGTCTCCGATGTCGGCGTCAACTATCTCGTGCATTGCCGCAAAGAAACATGACGCGCGCGGTGCTGTTCGACCTCGACGGCACGCTGGCCGACACCGCCGACGACCTCGCCGCCGCGCTGAACCGCCTGCTGCAAGAGCAACAGCGCCCCGAAAAACCGGCGGCGGTGCTGCGCCGCGAGGCGTCGCGCGGCGCGCGCGCGATGGTGCGGGCGGGCTTCGGCAATTCAACCGGCGACGACGAATTCGAACAACTGGTGTCGCGCTTTCTGACCATTTACGCGGCGCATCTGCACGACCGCACGCGCCTGTTCCCGGCGGTTGAGCAAACACTGCAAACGCTGCGCGGCAACGGCGTGCGCTGGGGCGTCGTCACCAACAAGGGCGGCCACCTGGCCGAGCCGCTGCTGCGCTATCTCGGCATTCTGGAGGCGGCGGACTGCCTCGTGTACGGCGACACGACAAGCCACAAGAAACCGTCGCCGGAACCGCTGCTGTTCGCCGCGCGCGAACTCGGCCTGGAAACGCGCGACTGCGTCTATGTCGGCGACGACCTGCGCGACATCGAGGCGGCGCGCGCCGCCAACATGCCGGTGCTGGCCGCGGCCTGGGGCTACCGCCCGCAAGAAGAGGACATCACGCAATGGGACGCCGACGGCGTGCTCGACAGCGTCGCCGAACTGATTCCGTGGCTTGAAACGCGCGCTGGCTGACACCGGTGGAAGTTAGCAACCAGTTCGGGGACACATAACAGAAGCCTCTCATTGAGCACAGCAAATATCCCGAATTGCTTGTTAGTTGCTTTCTTCAAGGGATTGAAGATACATCTCAACCTCCTTCCTCATTTTTTCCAGAACGCCCTTTTCACTGTCTGGATTATCAAAACCTTCCAGAATTGTTTCCATGGCCAAAGAAGCATATTTTATTTTTGATTTTTTCGTTTTCAGCTTCTCTGCCTTCTCCAAGTGGGCTTTCGCACCATTGGTGTAAAAGTTGGTATTGAACTTTTGGAAACATTCGCTGACAGCATCATCTATCTCCGCCATTGTTTCATGCGTGACAAGCCTCGAATAGTCACATTTTATTTCCTCATAAGAAGATTTCACCAGTGCCATTCGAGACTCTGCTGTTTTTCTCTTTTTACTTGTCAGGGATATTTCAATCGAGTCTCTAAGAATTTGAAGGCGCCTAATCAGAGCAAAATGAGAAAAACTGATTTTTTCAGCGTCACGATTTAATTTTCTTGCCTCATTGGGGGGAAGTTTATTGTGCAATACATACAAAACCAATTCATTAAACTCATCTTCTTCTTGTCGGGCTGACAGGACACTCCAGGCAATTATTCCTATCAAAAAAATAATTCCTATCAGAATAATGCCACCCCATCCTATCCATGCACCCACCAGGGCGACCAAAGCCACAATGCCCAGTATTCCATTTTCATTTTTTTTCATGATTCATTCTTTTCATAAGTGCGTGTTCCAGACAGAGATAATCTGCAACGGAGCATAACAAATCGCTCAGCGAACTGGCGAGCTGATTTTTGTATAAGGCACAGCTCGGCTGAACTCATTAAGGTCGCAGATTGTCCAGAGATATATTTGGGGTAACAGTTATGAAACATCAGGCCATATTTTGTTGATATGCCCAGCCAATGTTGAGGCGCGTTTGGCAATTGCGCTCTCGTCCCAATTTTCCTTTTTGGAAATATCGCGATTCAGCGCAAGCAGGGACCCGGCCAACTGTTCTTTTTTACCCTCCCACGGCCCATTGCTAAGACTGGAGTTCAAGGGGGTTGTTACAAGTGTAAGGTTGCCAAATGTATTTATTAACTGTTGGCGTTTCTGAATAAGTTTCTGAGTTTCCTCATCAAGATGCTCGCCACGCAACTTCTCTAAAGGGCCGTAACTTTCGCTCGGCGCTATAGAGCCATTTGACAATGCCCAGTTTTCTGCCCATTTTCGCGGCATAATATGCTCAATTGAAAGATTAGGCACGGATACATCCTCATCAAACTTATTTCTCATTTCCTTCTCTATGTTCTCAAAAATATATCTGAGCTTCTCTCGGGATATTACCGTATAAGCTTGGGACTGCTCACATGCCAAAAAAACATCTCTGTCATGAGGCATCCTAGACGCATCCCCGCTCAGGGATTGCAACTGATTCATGAACGCTTCGACAATATTTTCTTTCCTTCGCGCTTCACGGATAAGACCTGCGACTATCTTGTTATAGTTTTTAGATGTCAAGCCACATATTTCGCGCCGCACAATATAATTCTCAATGATGGAAAACATCTTGCATTTGCCATCATCATTTACTGAACTGGAGTCAATCCACAGCACCACTGGATGAAAAGAGGACAAATCCCAAGTCCGCAAAACGCTCGCTATGCGGTTGGTAATTGCCCCCTCTGGCCTTTCTTCCAAAGCACGATAAGTTCTCCCGTAATCCAGCAGAACATTCAGTTCGTTTTTCACAGAATCGAATGACCGTTCACGCGCATAGTTTTGGTATTCAGTGGCAATCTTCCTGATATTGACTTCTTTTTCTGTTTCAGCGACCACCACATGAGCAATAAAATGATCGGCCCGGGCTTTCTTGAAACGCCCCTGCTTGACAAGCTTATTCCAGAAATCCTGTTCAAATTCTCTCCATTGCTCATTGAAGAGTTGCTCCTCATCTGCCTCCTCCTTAAGGGCGCGATGGAATATATCGTTTCGGATTAAGTCAAATGGCGCCAGTGGCTCTGCCTTGCCATTAAGAGAGGCGAAAATTTCTTGTGCATCGTCGTTCTCATGCAGATGAATCGTAACTATCCTGAAGCCATTCAAGAAACCACGCATTAGCGCATCAATAACTTTCTCTATGGTTTCCCCTTCTTCCTGATGTCTTATGCGAACAAAGAATAAAATCTCCGCATACAGAAAAAAGTAAGCCTGCAGTAGCTTCGGCACATCCTTGTCTTTTTTTAGCCGGCCATTTTTATAGAAATACTGCTTTTCATGCTGGCGCAATTCTTTTAGTTTGAGGGAGGCGACTTTTTTGTACAGGTCCCTGTCATAGGCGGATGGCCACAATTTAAACCGTTCACGCTCCGGATTACGTGCCGCTTTCCCAAGTGTGTTAAACAGATAGGTGTTTATAGCGTCATCCAAATCATCGTAACCCAGTTCGCGCGCTGCTTCTCTGAGGGAAGCGAGCATTAACTGGAACGTTGTGATGCGTTGTTGCCCATCAACTAAATATCGTTGAGGGATTACGCCAAAACCCGGGCTTTTAGGCTTTGAACAAATTATGGCGCCAAAATAGTGCGGGAATAATGTTGCCCCTTTTAGAATCGCCAGCGTCTGATCCCGCCAGTCTTCCCAAAGGCCAGGTATTTGCTCTCCTTTGCCAGATTTCCAAGCATAATGTCGCTGGTAAACCGGTACCAACCACTGTTGCCTTTCCTGCAAGACTTCGTCCAAAGAATTTACATGTGCGTCCATCTCACCTCCCGCATTACTTTAAAATGACACGACATTTAGTGTTAATCAGACTAATTAATTCTTAATGAAAAACCGGTCAGGACGGCGCAGTGTCGTCCGGCAGGCGCGGGGTGGTGTCCTGCCATTCTTCCGGGAGGGGTTTGGGCGAATGGACGCCAAGATCGCGCAGCATCTCGGTCTGGCGGACGACACTGCCCCTGCCGTCTTTCAGCCGGTTGGCGGCCTGGTCGTAGGCGTCGCGGGCGGCGCCGATGCGCTCGCCGACCTTTGTGAAAGATTCGAGAAACAGCATCACCTTGTCGTACAACTCGCCGCCGCGGTGCGCGATTTTCTCGGCGTTGACATTGCGCCGCTCAACGCGCCACAGGTTGGCGATGGTTCGCAGCGCCAGCAGCAGCGTTGTCGGCGTCGCCAGGATGACGCGGTTTTTCATCGCGTAGTTGGTAATCTCCATGTCCTTCTCCATGACGACGGCGAACGACGCCTCAATCGGCATGAACATGATGACAAAGTCGAGGTTGGCGCCGACGGCGGCGGGGTAGCGCTTGTCGCCGAGGTCGCTGATGTGGCGGCGCACCGCCTGCAAGTGGCGTTGCAGCGCCTGTTCGCGCACCGCCTCGTCTTCGGCGTTGACATACTCGATGAAGTCCGTCAGCGACACCTTGGAATCAATGATGACGCGCTCGTCCGACGCCGGCATCCGCACGATGACATCGGGGCGCAGGCGCTCGCCGTCGCCGCCGGTGACGGACGGCTGGCGGTCGTACTCGTGCCCCTCGCGCAGGCCCGAATTCTCGAGGATGGTCTCAAGCACGCTCTCGCCCCACGCGCCCTGCTTCTGCTTCTCGCCTTTCAGCGCGTGCGTCAGGTCGTTCGCCTCTTTTGAGATTTTCAGCGCCGCGTCGTTCATCGCGTTGAACTGGGTCAGCAGGTTCTGCCGCTCGCGCGCGGTCTCGGTCTTCAGCGTGTCAAACGAGTCCTTGAAGTCGCGGATGTCCTTCTTCAGCGGGTTCAGCAGGTGCCCCATCTCCTCGCGGTTGGTTTCGCGGAAGCGGTCGCTGTGGCGCTGGAACGCATCCTGCGTCAACATCCGCACCGCGTCTTTCATGCGGTTCTCGAACTCGCCCTGCTCCCTGAAACGCTCGGCCTGGCCGCACTTCTCGGTCTCAAGCCGGGCGATGGTGGCGACCTGCTCGCGCCCGCTTTCTTCCGCCGTTTTCAACTTCGCCTCGAGTTCACCGATGCGCGCCTCGCGCCCGGCGGCGGCGCCCGCCAGCGCGGTTTCGGCGGCGGCGGCCTTGTCGGCGCGCGCCTTTTCCTCGGTCATGCGCCAGAACAGCAGCACGCAGCCGCCCAGCGCCAGCACCGCGACAACGCCCAATATCGTCATGAAATCCATCGTGAATGTCCCGCTGTTATGGTAGCACGCCCGTTTCTTATTCGGGTGTGCCGGGCTTGTCGGGCGTATCAGATGTGCCGGGTGTGTTGTGCGTGCCGGGCTTGTCGGATGTGCCGGATTCGCCGGGCTTGCCGGACTCGCCGGACGCGCCGGTGTCCGGGCGGCGTCTCATCTGCGGGAACAGGATGACATCGCGGATGGAAGGCGCGCCGGTCAGCAACATCACCAGCCGGTCAATGCCGATGCCTTCGCCGGCGGTCGGCGGCAGGCCGTATTCAAGCGCCTCGATGTAGTCGGCGTCGTAGTACATGGCCTCGTCGTCGCCGCCGGCGCGTTCGCGCGCCTGCTCGCGGAAGCGCAGGCGCTGGTCGTCGGCGTCGTTCAGTTCCGAGAAGCCGTTCGCAACTTCAAGGCCGGCGATGAACAGTTCAAAGCGGTCGGCCACTTCCGGGGCGTCGTCATTGCGCCGCGCCAGCGGCGACACCGCGGTCGGAAACGCGGTGATGAAGGTCGGCTGCTCCAGGCGCGGCTCAACGGTTTTCTCGAACAACTCCAGTTTCAATTTGGCAACACTGCCGGCGGCGGCGGCATCGCGGACACCAGCATCGGAGGCAACGCCAGCAACAGCGGCGTTTGCGCCGACGCCGACATCAGCCAGCGCCTGCACAAGGCGCGCCGGGTCTTGCAATGCGGCGGCGTCAAGCGCCGGGTTGTGGCGCAGGATGGCGTCGTCGAAGCGCAGTTCGTCAAAAGGGCCGGAGAAGTCGAGGCGCCTGCCGTCAAACTCGACGACCGGGCCGCCGCAAACCTCGTCGCAGACGCGGCGCAGCAGGTCGCCGGTCAGTTGCATCAGGTCGCGGTAGTCGGCGTATGCCTGGTAGAACTCCAGCATCGTGAATTCCGGGTTGTGGCGCGCCGACACGCCCTCGTTGCGGAAGTTGCGGTTGATCTCGTACACCTTCTCCAGGCCGCCGACCACCAGCCGCTTCAAATACAACTCCGGCGCGACGCGCAGGTACAGCGGCATGTCCAGCGCATGGTGGCGCGTGACAAACGGGCGCGCCGCGGCGCCGCCGGGCAGCGGCTGCATCATCGGCGTTTCAACCTCGAGAAAGCCGCGCCGGTTCAGGTCGTCGCGGATGGCGGCGACGATGCACGACCGCTTGCGGAAAATCTCGCGCGCGCCGCCGCCGGCAATCAGGTCGAGGTAGCGTTTGCGGTGGCGCGTCTCGATGTCGGCGAGGCCGTGAAATTTCTCCGGCAGCGGATGCAGCGACTTCACCAGCAGCCGCAAACGCTCGACGCGCACGCTCAACTCGCCGGTTCTGGTGCGCGTAACGAGGCCCACGGCGCCGACGATGTCGCCGACATCCAACGTCTTGAAGCGCCGGTAATCATCGTCGCCGGCGACGGCGGCGCTCAGCATCAACTGAATGTCGCCGCTCATGTCGCGCAGCACCGCGAAACTGGTCTTGCCCATGACCCGCTTGCCGACCAGGCGCCCGGCGACGCGCACGCGGGTTTGCGCGGCCTCCAGCGCGTCCCGGTCGAGCGCGCCGCAGTCGCGGTGCAGGTCGGCGGCGACGGCGTCGCGGCGGAAGTCGTTCGGGTAGGCGCCGCCTTCGGCGCGCAACGCCTCCAGT
The DNA here is from genome assembly GCA_028817225.1 of Gammaproteobacteria bacterium. Taxonomy (NCBI): domain Bacteria; kingdom Pseudomonadati; phylum Pseudomonadota; class Gammaproteobacteria; species Gammaproteobacteria bacterium. The sequence goes on from JAPPQC010000054.1 coordinate 9,637, forward strand.
TTACGGCGGCGCTCGGCGGACAATTTGTCGGTGTCACCGCCCATTCAGAACCCCCGCTTCAGGTTGCCTGCGCCGCCGCCCATCCGAATCCTCTGCTTCAAGTTGCCGCTGTCGCCGCCCATTCAAACCCCCTGCTTCAAACTCTTCTCGATGAAAGGCGTGATGTCGCCGTCGAGCACCGCCTGCGTGTTGCCGGTCTCGTGGCCGGTTCGCAAGTCCTTGATGCGCGACTGGTCGAGCACATACGAGCGTATCTGGCTGCCCCAGGCGATGTCGGCCTTGGCCTCCTCGATGGACTGCTGTTCGCCGCGCTTCTTGCGCATCTCGAGTTCGTAGAGTTTGGCCTTCAACTGCTTCATCGCCATGTCGCGGTTCTTGTGCTGCGAGCGGTCGTTCTGGCACTGCACGACGATGTTCGTCGGCAGGTGGGTGATGCGCACCGCCGACTCGGTCTTGTTCACATGCTGGCCGCCGGCGCCGCTCGCGCGATAGACATCCACGCGCAGGTCGGCGGGGTTGATCTCAATCTCAATCTCGTCGCTGACTTCCGGCGACACGAACACCGCCGCAAACGAGGTGTGGCGGCGGTTGCCGGAATCAAACGGCGATTTCCGGACCAGGCGGTGCACGCCGGTCTCGGTGCGCAACCAGCCGTAGGCGTAGTCGCCCTTCACATTGACGGTCGCGCTCTTGATGCCGGCGACCTCGCCGGGCGACGCCTCGATGACCTCGGCGGCGAAGGCCCTTGATTCGGCCCAGCGCAGATACATCCGCAGCAGCATCTCGGCCCAGTCCTGCGCCTCGGTGCCGCCCGAACCGGCGGTGATGTCGAGAAATGCGTTGTTGAGATCGCTGTCGCCGGCGAACATGCGCCGGAATTCCATGTCGGCGACCTCGTCGGCCAGTTCGCCGAGGTCGCCCTCTATCAGCGCGGCGGTGTCGGCGTCGTCTTCCTCCTCGGCCAGCGCCAGCAGTTCGCCGCTGTCGCCGAGGCGTTTTTCAAGCGAATCAATGCCGCGGAGGACGCGCTCCAGCGCGACGCGCTCCCTGCCGAGTTGCTGCGCGCGGTCGGCGTCCTGCCAGACACCGGGGTCTTCCAGTTGGCGGATGATTTCCTCGTAACGGGCGCGCTTGTTATCGTAGTCAAAGATACCCCCTCAGCGCCCGGGTGCGCTCGACCAGGTCACGAAGGCTGTGTTTGATCGGGTTGATTTCCATGCGCGGGCGCCCTCAGGCGACGATGTTTTCGGTGATCAGTTCGCGCGCCTTTGCGCGGTCGTCCACCGACAGCGCCACCGTCGAGTAATTGCCGCGGCGGCTCAGTATGTGGATGCTGCGAATGCGGATGCCGGCGTTGCTCAGCCGCTCGGCCACCCTGGCGAGCGCGCCCGGCTCGTCGCGCAACTGGATGATCAGCGCGTCGTCAATGACCGCCTTGAACGACTCGCGCCGCAGCACGCGCAGCGCCTCGTCGGACTGGTCGGTGCTCAGCACAATCAGGCCGTGGGCGCCGTGGCTGTCGGCGTCGAGGGTTTCGATGTTGATGTCGTTGTCGGCGAGCACGCGGCTGATTCTGGCGATGACGCCGGTGCCCTCCTCGACGACGATGACAATTCTTTTCATGAGCAATCCCCCTGTTGCAGCGCCAGCGCGCAGTCGGCGACAATCGCGTCCACCGTGTCGCGGGTGACATGCGGCATCGTGATAATGTGCGCGATGTCGCGGTAAACCGCAATCTGCCATTTTTCCGTGACGCTCTTCGGCGGCCTCGGAAACACCACCGTCAGCGAATTCTTGTGGCGCCACGCCGGTATTCCGTTGTCGTCGAAACGCGCCACCGCGTAGTCGGCGACCGCCAGCGCGGCGGCGACCGTCTGCCGGAAACCGGACAGGCCGTTGCGTTTCAGCGCGTACCATAATATCAAAGGCGTGAACGCATTGCGCGAGCCGGACAGCGTGGTGTCGAGAACGCCGACATACTCGATGGCGCGCGAGATGCGCGCGACGGAATCGCGCTTCGCCAGCACGATGCCGCACGGCAGCGGCGCGCCGATCATCTTGTGGCCGCTGACGGCGACGCTGTGGTAGCCGTCCTCGAAGCGGTGGGGCTGCGGCTCGTCAACGAACGGCAGTATCATGCCGCTCAGCGCGGCGTCGGCGTGGATGTAGTAGTCGGTCATCGCGAGGTCCCTGAAAATCCCGCGGATGCGGCGCACATCGTCCACCGCGCCCTTCATCGTCGTGCCGATGTTGGCGAGCACGATGCCGGGAACATCGCGGTGGATGCGCACCGTCTCACGGAGGTCGTCGTAATCTATCTCGCCGTTTTCGCGGCTTTTGATCATGATGCTGCGCGTGTTCAGGATGTGCATCGTCTTGAGCACGCTGTAATGCGTGTCTTCGGAGAAATACACCAGGCCGTCCGGGTACAGTTCGCGCGCCAGATAGAGGCCGTACATGTTGCCCTCGGTGCCGCCGTGGGTGACATAGCCCCAGCAGCGGTCCGGCTCCATGCCCATCAGGTAGGCGAAGCCGTTGACGACCTCGCGCTCGAATTCGTGCGTGTTGACCCAGAAGTTGCTGTTGTGGAACGGGTCGCCGACATTGTTGATGGACAGGCCCAGAAAGCGGTACAGTTCCGAGTAATCAAACAACTGGTTGCAGGGGTAGCCGGCCTGGGTGGCGGCGGCGTCTTGCAGGTGGCGGTGGAGTTCGTCCAAGCGCTGTGTCACCTGGTCGGGCGTTTTGCGGGCGGTGTCCATGGGAGTCTATTATAATGGAAGCGCGCACCGCGCCCGCCACCCCCGACCCCATGTCCGACCCCATGCCTGACACTTCCGACCAGACCGAGCACATCCTGTTTCTGACCGGCAAACTCGCGCGCCCAAGCCTGCTGAAGGTGCTGGAACAGATGCAGCCCGGCGAATTCACCTACACCGTGCGCGATTTGGGGTTGAATGTCGCGGCGCTGATGACGATGGCGGTTATCGAGCGCCGCCTGACCGACACCTTCGGCGCCGACCGCATCGTGCTGCCGGGGCGGTTTCGCGGCGACCTCGACGCGCTGGCGGCGCGCTTCGGCGTTCCGTTTGAGCGCGGGCCGGACGACCTGAAGGATTTGCCGGCGTTCTTCGGCAAAGAGGGGCGCAAGCGCGACCTGAGCCGTTACGACATCCGGATTTTCGGCGAGATTGTGGACGCGCCCGACCTTTCGCCCGAAGCCGTCGTGGAGATGGCGCGCGTGCAGCGCGCCGACGGCGCCGATGTGGTGGATTTGGGGTTTTTGCCGGACACGCCGTTTCCGCACCTGAAAGACACGATTGCGCTGCTGAAAGAGGACGGCTTTGAAGTCAGCGTTGATTCGCTTGACGGCGCGCAACTGCTGGACGCGGCGCAAAGCGGCGCCGACTATCTGCTGAGCCTGAAGCGCGAGACGCTGTGGGTGGCCGACGAGACCGACGCGACGCCGATACTGATTCCGGATACGCCGCGGCAACTGGAAACGCTTTATGAATGCATGGACGCGCTGATTGCCAAAGGCAGGCGCTTTATCGCCGACCCGATTCTTGAGCCGATACACTGCGGTTTCAGCGATTCGCTGGCGCGCTACCACCAAACGCGGCGCGACTACCCCGGCGCCGAGATGATGATGGGCATCGGCAACCTGAGCGAACTGACGCACGCCGACAGCGCCGGCGTCAACGCGCTGCTGATTGGGGTGGCGTCGGAACTTCGCATCGGCCATATACTGACGACGCAGGTCAGCGAGCACTGTTGCAAGGCGATACGCGAGATTGACGCGGCGCGGCGCATCATGTTCGCCGCGCGCGAGGACAGCACGCCGCCGACCGGCTTCGACAACCGCCTGATGATGCTGCACGAACGCAAGCCCTTTCCCTACGACGACGACGAGATTGCGGCGTTTGCGGCGGGCGTTACCGACGCGGGCTTCCGGATACAGGTCAGCGAGAGCGGCATCCATGTATATAATCGCGACTTGCACAAGACCGCCGCCGACCCTTTTGAGTTCTACCCGGAACTGGATGTCGGGGACGACGGCGGGCACGCTTTTTATCTCGGCGTTGAACTGGGGCGCGCGCAAATCGCCCACCTTCTCGGCAAACGCTACAACCAGGACGAGGAACTGGACTGGGGCTGCGCCGTCGAGAAAAAGCAGGAGGACTTGACCCGGTTCAAGGAGGCGGGGGTGACATTGAAGGACAGCAAGAAGAAGAAACGCGGCAGGCGCGCCGCCGCGAAGCGCGAACAAAAACCATGCTGATATACGAATCCATTGTGACCACCCGCAACGAGGACGGCACAACGCACCTCGCGCCGATGGGCGTGTGGGCCGACGGCGACGAGCGCGTGCTGGCGCCGTTCCGGCCCTCAATTACGCTGGACAATCTGCGGCGCGAACGCTGCGCCGTTATCAACCGCAGCGACGATGTGCGGATTTTTGCGGGCTGTCTGTGCGGGCGGCGCGACTGGCCGCTGTGCGACGCCGACCAGTTGCCGCTGCAAAGGCTGGACGGCGCGCTGAGCCACAGCGAAGTGGAAGTGGTGGACATCCGCGAAGACGATGTGCGCCCGCAGTTCATCTGCGAGACGCTGCACGAGGCCGGCCACGCGCCGTTCGCCGGTTTCAACCGCGCGCAGGCCGCGGTGATTGAAATGTGCATCCTGGCCAGCCGCCTCGACCGGCTTGAGGCCGACAAGGTGGCGCGGGAGATTCAATACCTGAGAATCGCCATCGAGAAAACCGCCGGCGAACACGAGCGCGAGGCGTGGGACTGGCTGATGACGATGGTGGAGGAACATCGCAGCGGCAGGCGCGGGAGTGGCGGCAAGGCCGGCGGCAAAATCGGTGGCAAGGCTGGCGGGAAGTCCGGCGGGAAGGCCAGCGGCAAGTCCGGTGGTGAGTCCGGCGGCAAGGCTGGCGCCAAGTCCAGTGACAAGACCGGCGGCAAGTCCAGCGCCAAGACCGGCGGCAAATCCGGTGCCAAACGCACTGTCAAGCGCGGCGCGGCGGCGGGCAGACGGAAGGCGTCCGGATGACCGGGCTGCTCGCCAGCGTTCGCAGCGTTGAGGAAGCGAACATCGCGCTGCAAACGCCGATAGACATTCTGGATATGAAAGAGCCGTCGGCGGGCGCCCTCGGCGCGCTGGATGCAGATGTGATTCGCGCGATTGTCGAAGTGGCGCACGGGCGCTGCACGACGAGCGCGACGGCGGGCGATTTGCCGCCGCAAGGCGATGTGATGGCGCAGCGCGTGCGCGAGGTCGCGGCGCTTGGCGTGGATTATGTGAAGGTCGGGTTGTTCGGGCCGCGTTATCTGGAGAAGTGCCTGCCGGTGCTGCGCGATGCGGCGCGGGAAACGCAACTGGTGGGGGTTTTGTTCGCCGACCGGCTGGCCGATTTCGAGGGGCCGTGCCGGTTGCTGAAAGCCGCCGGCTTTGCCGGCGTGATGGTGGACACGGCGGACAAGACCAACGGCTCGGTGCGCCGCTGCGCCGACGACGATGCGCTGAAACGCTTTGTGAACGCGGCGCGCGAATGCGGCCTGCTGTGCGGCATCGCCGGCTCGCTCGGCGTGGATGACATCGAGCCGCTGCAAAAGATGGGGCCGGATTACCTGGGCTTTCGCACGGCATTGTGCGAAGGCGGCGAACGCGGCGGCAAGGTGTCGGCGGCGGCGATTGGCCGGGCGCTGGAGAAAGTGAGCAACGGCGCGGCGGCATGAGGAAGGCGACATGAGCAGCATCAAAAGCAATTCGGCGCTGATTTACGGCCTGATTGTTCTGGTGGCGCTGGCGCGGGTTGTGCCGCATCCGTGGAATGTCGCGCCCATCGGGGCGCTGGGGTTGTTTTCCGGCGCTTATATTCCGGCGCGGTGGGCGTGGGCGCTGCCGCTGATTGCGCTGCTGCTGGGGGATGTGTTTCTCGGCCTTTACCATCCGGTTGTGATGCTGTTTGTTTATCTGGGGTTTGCCGGCAGCGCCGTTTGCGGGCGTGTTTTTCTGCGCCGGCGACGCAGCGCTTCCCGGTTTGGCGGCGCGATTGGCAGCGCGGCGTTGTTGTTTTACCTCCTGTCCAATTTCGGCATGTGGATTGTCTATTATCCGCACACTTGGGAAGGGCTGATTGCCTGTTATGTCAATGCGCTGCCTTTTCTGCTGAAGAGTTTGATGGGCGATGTGCTTTATTGCGCGCTGCTGTTCGGGAGTTACGAGGCGGCGGTGCGGTTTGGCGTGGGTGCGCGTGTGGCGAAGCAGTCTGCTGATTCATAAGTGAAGATTGGGGTATTGTTTTTCTCATGCCTACTTTGACTTGGCTGACCCGCGATGACGACATCAAGGCTGCTGACAAAGTTCCCTACCGCCTGCTGGAGGCGGTGCCAAAGTTGGACGGCGGCGGTAAGAGCGACCGCAGTGAAAATCTGTTGATTCAGGGTGACAACCTGCATGCGCTGAAAGCGTTGCTGCCCTACTACGCCGGGCGCGTGAAGTGTATTTTTATTGACCCGCCTTACAACACGCGAAAGGATTTTACGCATTACGACGACAATCTGGAGCACACGCAGTGGCTGGAGATGATGTACCCGCGCCTTGAGTTACTGCGCGCTTTGCTGGCTGAAGATGGCTCCATCTGGGCAATTATTGACGATGATGAGGGGCATTATCTCAAAGTAATTATGGATGAGATTTTCGGGCGCAAAAATTTTGTGGCGAATGTGGTTTGGAAGAAAAAGCACACCCGCGCTAACGACGCACGATGGTTCAGTGACAACCATGACCACCTTATTGTCCACGCCAAGAATAAAGATGTGTGGAAAATTAATCCTTTGCCGCGCACAGAAGCACAAGATAAAATTTTTACAAACCCCGACAACGACCCCAGGGGTGTTTGGGCTTCTGGCCCCTGCCATGTAAAAACTCCGAACGAAAAAGACATCTATCCCATACAAACCCCGGGTGGCCGAGTTGTTAATCCCCCTAAGGGAACAAGTTGGAGATATGCAAAGGAGAAATTTCAGGAGCTGGTACAAGATAACCGGATTTATTTTGGGAAAAGCGGAAAAAATATACCAAGATACAAAAGATTCCTGAGCGAGGTCAGGAGAGATGTTGTCCCGGTAACTTTATGGCATCACAGCGAAGTCGGCCACAATCAAGATGCAAAAGAAGAAGTCAAGGCATTTAACATCGACGACGTTTTCTCAACACCCAAACCGGAAAAACTCATTCAGCGTGTCCTTCAACTCGCCACCAACGAAGGTGACTGGGTGCTGGATTCTTTTCTTGGCTCCGGTACCACCGCCGCCGTCGCGCACAAAATGAGGCGGCGGTGGATTGGCATTGAGATGGGCGACCATGCGCGCACTCACTGCATCCCACGTTTAGAAAAAGTCATCGCTGGCGAGCAGGGCGGGATTTCCAGTGCGGTGGACTGGAAAGGCGGCGGCGGTTTCGGCTTTTATAAACTCGGCGCGGAAGTGTTCACCGCCGACGGCAAAATCAACCCCGACATCACATTCCCCACTCTCGCTGCCCATGTGTGGTTCTGCGAAACCGGCACGCCGTGGAGTGGCGAGCCGCAGGGCGCATTCCTCGGCGTGCACGGCGACACCGGCTACGCACTGCTTTACAATGGCGTCCTCGGCGACCGCCGAGTGAACGGTGGCAATGTGCTAACCCGCCAGACGCTGGACGCCATCCGCAAATCGGCGGGGAAATTTTCCGGCACGCTGGTAATCTACGCCGCCGCCAACCGCTTCGGCAATGATTTTCTGAAACGCGAAAACATCCACTTCAAGCAAACCCCTTACGAAATCAAGGTATGGTGAAATGCAGTTGAAAAACTACCAGAAGACGGCACTGGCAAAGCTGGAGAAGTTTTTGACTCGTGCTCAGTTGCTCGGCGCGGCGCAGGCGTTTGAGGAGGTGGCACCGGGCGATGACAACCCATACGGTGGACACTACACGCCGCTTGCAGGCATTGCCGATTGCCCGTATGTGTGCCTGCGGCTGCCAACCGGTGGCGGTAAAACGCTGCTAGCGGCGCTCAGCATTGCCAAGGTCGCGCGCTATCTGCAGCGGGAATTTCCGGTGGTGTTGTGGATGACTCCCAGCGAGATTATTTGCCAGCAAACGGTAGAGGCATTGAAGAGTCCGTGCCATCCCTACCGTGCAGCGATGGACGCCGATTTTGGCGGGCGAGTGGAAGTATGGGACATAGGACAATGGCAACAAATTCGCCCGCAGGACATGAGCGAGCGAGCATGCATTGTGGTCAGCACCATTCAGGCGCTGCGCATTACTGACACCGACAAAAGAAAAGTTTACGCGCACAATGAAAACCTGGAGCCGCATTTTCAGCGGTTTGCACACGACGGCCTGAAACTGGAAAAGGACAACGGCAGGGTTAAATTTTCCTTTGCCAACCTACTGCATATTCACCGGCCTGTAGTGATTGTGGATGAGGCGCACAACGCTGTAACCAAGTTGTCATCGGAATTGCACGAGCGGCTTCGCCCCTCGTGCATCATTGAATTCACTGCCACCCCGCGCGATAGCAGAGGAAGGCAAATGCACAATGTGCTGGTGAATGTTCCCGCCACCGCTTTGCGCGATGAGGAGATGATTAAACTCCCCATTGAGTTAACCGAACATAAAACCTGGCAGGATGCAGTGAACGGTGCTGTTACAACCCGCCAGCGGCTTGCGAAAATTGCGCGGGATGAAAAAGAGCAGATTCGTCCGGTGGTCTTGTATCAGGCACAGAGCCGAAACAACGAAGTAACAGTGGATGCGCTGAAAAAACACTTGATAGAAAACGAAAGAATTGCAGAGGAAAAAATTGCCGTAGCCACCGGCGAACAGCGCGAGCTGGATGATATAGACATCAATGACCCGCAATGCCAGATTGAACATGTGATTACAGTGCAGGCACTGAAAGAGGGTTGGGACTGCCCTTTTGCCTATGTATTGTGCACTGTCGCCAATGTAAGAAGCGCAACCAATGTGGAACAGTTACTCGGACGGGTGATGCGGATGCCGTTTGCGAAACAACGCAACCGCAGAGAACTCAACCGCGCCTACGCCCATGTACCGGAAACACAGTTTTCCCATGCCGCTCACACCTTGCGCGATAAACTCGTGGGGAAAATGGGTTTTGAGCAAGACGAAGCGGATAACGCAGTGCAATTTCCATTCTCGGGCTGGCTGGAGGGCACGGGAGAACAAACCGAACCACAGCCGGAACAGATTACAGTAGATACCACACCTGATTTTTCCGGTTGCACTGAAAAAGAACGCAAAGCGGCGGAACAAGCAGTGGAAGTTCAGCAACAGGACGACGGGAAAGCGACCGTGGTTGTCAAGGGAGAAATTTCTCCGGCAATACAAGAGGCCATTGTGGAGGCCGTTACAAAGCCGGATGAACAAAAAGGAATCCGCGTCCGGCTGCGAAGGAAAAATCTGGAGTTTCAGATTTCTTGTTCACCGGCGCGGCGCGGTGAAAAATTCAGCCCGTTGCCACAGTTGTTTTTCATTTTTGACAAGCGTGAGCTGGAGGCATCACCGGAAAATATTGAGTCAGTGATGAAATGGAATCCTCTGGAGCAGGATTACATCTTGTCCGCAAGCGAATTCAGCATTAAGGAAACAGCCGAAAGTTTCCAGATTGATTATTTTCACGACGCCGGCACAGTAGAGAAGTTAGGAATCAGAGAGACCGGACAATGGAAAGAACCGGAATTTATGGGAATGCCGGATCCATGGGATGAAAGCAAACTTGTGCACTGGCTTGAAAGAGAAATTCGCACTGGCTACTTGACACAAGAAGTTCTGGAGAAGGTCGCAGGGGAAAATGTGAAAGCACTCCTTGAGCGGAAGCATACTCTGGAAAATCTCTTGCGCTTTAAGCATTTGCTCGCAAGGGCTTTGCAAGAAAAACTGAAGAAGTTGCGCGATGAAGCAAAGACAAGAAACTACCAGCAAGTTCTGTTTGGCACGCCTGCATCGGTGCATAAATTGAAGTTTGAATTCAGACCTGACCCATCAACCTATGAATACAACTTTACCTATGAAGGCCCGTACAAATTCAAGAAGCATTACTACGGCCCTGTCGGTGATTTGAAAGGCAGTGGTGAAGAGTATAACTGCGCCATTGAACTGGATAAAATGCCGGAAATCCGGCACTGGATTAGAAATGTGGGCCGCAAGCCAAGCTCCTTCTGGCTGCCGTTGTCACACAACAAGTTCTACCCGGATTTCATCGCCGAATTAACGGATGGGCGGCTAATGGCAGTGGAATACAAAGGCGCACATCTCCTGGCCGGCGCCGAGGAAAAAAACCGCATTGGCAAATTGTGGGAGGATGCAAGCGATGGCAAAGCGATATTCGCCATGCCATCACAGCAGGAGGGCGGACCTTCGATTGAAGAACAGGTTCGAGAAAAATTGGGGTAATAGGGGATTAATCCGAATCTCCCGACTTACCTATACCTTTAAGATCAAAACGCCCTAACCGTAACAATTCATTTAGTGCTTTCCTTGAAACATTTTGTGTTTGTAAATCTTCGCTATCCATGCCATAACCGAGAATAGCCTGAGCTGCTTCAGTGGTGATGTAATTATTTTCTTTGGATGCCTGCTTAACTAATTTTACAAAACACTTCACAACGAGATCTGACTCAATACCCAACAGTTCGCCTAATTTAGTGGATTGAGCCCACACCTTGGTTTCTCGCATTTCCACCTTATCCAAGATTCTTGAGTATTGCTCAAGACGCCATTTCGCAGGAAGACATTCCGCTTCCAGCCAAGAGGTAAATTCCTGCAATTCTTCTTGACATTCAACCTTAAGGCGGGATTCAAAAAAATCTAAAAACTTCTTATGGATGTCAGAATCTATAGGTTGTCCACTATTTTTCAGTCGACGACCTACATGACCAAATAAATTTGCCCAAGCCTTGGTATCACTAGCCTGATAATATTTTTCCAACAAACTATCATCACCATGAAGAGGAAATTTCCCCCAACAATAGTAGGTGAAAATACGTTCACCTAAAATACTAATTGAACTGGGGTGAGATTCTTCACTAACCCTTAAGGTGTCAATATTATTGAGTGCATATTCAAATTCAGACCTGAC
>JAPPQC010000055.1 GCA_028817225.1 Gammaproteobacteria bacterium
AACTGGAAGTTCTGCAGGAACGCATGAACCACCTTGCAACCAGGGAGCAGATGAATGCAACCACCGCGCAGATGAACAAACTGCACGGCGAAGCCATGGCGCGCATGGACCAGATGGCAACCAGGGATGAGATGAACGCAACCGTCGCGCAGATGAATAAACTGCACGGCGAAGCCATGGAGCGCATCAACCAGATAGCAGGCCAGATGGCAACCAAGGATGAGATGAACGCAACCGTCGCGCAGATGAACAAACTGCACGGCGAAGCCATGGAGCGCATCAACCAGACAGCCGCCACAGTGGAGGTTCTGCGAGAGCGCACGAGTCATATGGTAACCAGGGCGGAGATGCAGGAACTGCGCAGCGAATTCATGGATCGAATCGGCAGGGTGGAAACCTGCATGGGAGAAGTGAAAAGCGAATTGAAACTCATCCGCTGGATTGGAGGCGCGCTGGGGATCGCCATCATTGCCGGACTCGTCAGAATCATCTTCTTTCCGGTTGTTTGATTCCGGGAGATGCCGGGCATGATGGGTTGAAAGGGCCGCCTTCGGGCGGCCTTTTCGGGTCAGCCGCGGTGCCGTGCTGCGCGGCAAGCCCGGCGTCCCCGGCGTGCGCTATACTGAGGGCGGCGATTCCAAGACGATGCTTCCCTACCTGAAATTGCTGACGGAGATTCTGGAGAACGGCGCGGCCAAGGAAGACCGCACCGGCACCGGCACGCTTTCCATCTTCGGCTGGCAGTCGCGTTACGACCTGAGCGCCGGGTTTCCGCTGCTGACGACGAAAAAGATTCACTTCAAGTCCGTCGTCCACGAACTGCTGTGGTTTCTGAAGGGCGACACCAACATCGCCTACCTGAAAGACAACGGCGTCTCGATATGGGACGAGTGGGCCGACGACGACGGCGAACTGGGGCCGGTGTACGGCGCCCAGTGGCGGCGCTGGAACGACGGCAACGGCGGCGGCATTGACCAGATGCGCGGCGTCGTGGATGAAATCCGGCGCAATCCGGACTCGCGCAGGCTGATTGTCAGCGCGTGGAATGTCGGCGAACTGGGCCGGATGCGGCTGCTGCCGTGCCATCTGCTGATTCAGTTCTATGTCGCCGACGGGCGCCTGTCGTGCCAGTTTTACCAGCGCAGCGCCGATGTGTTTCTCGGCGTGCCGTTCAACATCGCCTCGTACGCGCTGCTGACGGCGATGGTCGCGCATGTGTGCCGGTTGCAATGCGGCGACCTGGTGCATTCCATCGGCGACGCGCACCTGTATCTGAACCACCTGGAGCAGGCGCGCGAGCAACTGCGGCGAAAGCCGCTGGCGCCGCCGACAATCCGGCTGAACGAGCGCGTGAACGACTTGTTCAACTTCCGCTATGAGGACATTGAACTGCTCGACTACCGCGCGCACCCGCACATCGGCGCGCCGGTGGCGGTATGAAGGTGTCGCTGATCGTATGCCACACCCGCAACCGCGTCATCGGCGCCGGCAGCCGGATGCCGTGGCATCTGCCGGCGGACCTGAAGCGCTTCCGGCAGACGACGATGGGGCACGCGATTGTGATGGGGCGCAAGACGCTTGAAACGCTGGACGGCCCGCTGCCCGGGCGCAGAAACATCGTCATGAGCCGCCGCCGGCTGCAACGCGCGGGCTTTGAGGCGGCGGCGGACATCGGCGCGCTGGAGGAAATGGTCGGCGACGAGCGTTTCTTCGTCATCGGCGGCGGCGAAATCTACCGCCTGTTTCTGCCGCTGGCCGACACGATACACCGCACGCTGATTGAGGCCGAACTGGACGGCGACACCTTCTTCCCCGAACTGGAACCGCGCGAATGGCGCGTGCGCGAAACAGGGCGACGCGCCGCCGACGAGCGCAACCGCTACGCACTGCGATTCAGCAAACTGGAAAGGGTTGCCGCGCCCGGCGGCGCGCTTAATACGGCGAACCGCGCTTAACGCACTCCACGCTGAACGCGCGCCATTCCCCCGGTTCAAGCCGAAACGCCGTCAGCCGCCCGTCCCAGACACAGCCCGAATCCAGCGCGACGCACCCCGGCAGCCGCGCGAAACCCAGCGCCGCCCAGTGCCCGAACAGCACCGTGCAGGCCGGGTCGCGCCGGTGCGGGAATTCAAACCAGGGGCGCAGGCCGTGTGGCTGCGCGCCCGGCGGCCCGGTGCATTGCATGTCCATGCGCCCGTCGGCGTCGCAAAACCGCATCCGCGTCATCGCGTTGACGATTACGCGCAGCCGGTCGGCGCCGCGCAGGCCCTCGTCCCAGCGGTCGGGCGCGTCACCGAAGAGCGACGCCAGAAAGCCGCGGCGGTCGGCGCGCAGCGCCGCGCCGACTTCCGCCGCCAGCGCGACGGCGGTTTCAATGTCCCACTGCGGCAGCAGGCCGGCGTGCACCAGAATCAGTTCGCGCCGCCGGTCCGCTCTCAGCAGCGGCTGGCGCGCGAGCCAGTCGGTCAGTTCGCCGGCATCGGGCGCGTCGAGCACCGCCTGCAAACCATCGTTGGCGCCGCCGCCGATGCCGGCGGCGAGGCGCAGCAGATGAAACTCGTGGTTGCCGAGCACGCAACGCGCGGCATCACCGAGGCCCCTGACAAAACGCAGCGTTTCCAGCGATTGCGGCCCGCGGTTGACCAGATCGCCCGCAAACCACAGTTGGTCGGACGCCGGATCAAAGCGGATTTCGTCCAGCAGGCGCCGCAAATCGCCGTAGCAGCCCTGCACATCGCCGATGGCGTACAGGCTCATCGGGGGCTTGCGGGGCTTGCGGGCAGGGCGCGCGTCACGCGGACGCGGTGTCGCACGGCGGCGGTCAGTGCAGTGTGTGGGGCGCGGTCAGCGCGAACTCTTCGATCTCGGCCTCAAACTCGGTGCCGTCTTCGGCGAGCATCTGATAACTGCCGCGCATGGTGCCGAACGGCGTTTCCAGAACCGCGCCGCTGGTGTAGCGGAAGCTGACGCCGGGGCGCAGGTACGGCTGCTCGCCGACCACGCCCTCGCCGGACACTTCCTGAACCTTCTGATTGGAGTCGGTGATGACCCAGTGACGCGAAATCAACTGCGCCGGCACCTTGCCTTCGTTCATGATGGTGATGGTGTACGCGAAGACATAGCGGTCCCTGACCACATCGGACTGGTCTTCAAGGAACTGCGTCTCCACGCTGACATTGATGTCATATAGTTTGGTTGTCGGCATAATTCAGGCTCTCCGCGTTTCGTTTCCTTTATAGTTTACCATTTTCATAAACTGGTCAAGGCGCAGCGTGTCGGGGCGCTGGCCCGGATCCACGCCCAACCGCTCCAAAGCGCCCCGGTCAAACACTTCTGACAGCGCGTTGGCGGCGGTTTTGCGGCGCCGCGAGAACGCCAGCCGCACCAGTTCGTCGAGACGGCGTCGCGTCTCCGGCGGCGGAGCCGCCTTCGGCAGCAGGCGCACAAAACCCGAGACGACCTTCGGCGGCGGCGCGAACGCGCGCGGCGCGACATCAAACAGCGGCTGCGTCTCGAAACAGCACGCGCCCATGACGCTGAGGCGCGAATACTCCGCGTCGCCAGGCTGCGCCGCCAGCCGCGCGACGACCTCGCGTTGCAGCATCAGGTGCATGTCGGCGATGTGCTCGTGGAAGCGCACCAGGCGGAACAGCAGCGGCGCCGAGATGTTGTACGGCAGGTTGCCGACGACGCGCAGCGCGCCGCCGAGGCGCGCGAAGTCAAAATGCAGCACATCCTCGCAGTACACCTGCAGGCGCCCGGCGGGCGCATCGAGGCGGCGCAGGTCGCGCGCCAGGTCGCGGTCTATCTCAACCGCGGCGACGCGCGCGGCGCGCGCCAGCAAGGGCCGCGTCAGCGCGCCGTCACCCGGCCCGATTTCAACGACGCGGTCGGCGGCGGCGGGGGCGATGCTGTCCATGATGCGCGACACCACCGCCGGGTCGCGCAGAAAATGCTGTCCGAAGCGTTTGCGCGGGGGCTTGCGCAGAGGGTTGCGCGGCGGCGTTTCAGTCATCGCACAACTGCACGGCGCGGCGAACCGCCGCCACAAGGCTTGACGGCGACGCGCGTCCGCTGCCGGCGAGTTCCAGCGCCGTGCCGTGATCCACCGATGTGCGGACAAACGGCAGGCCGAGCGTGATGTTGACGGCGGCGCCGAAACCGGCGTGCTTGACGACCGGCAGCCCCTGGTCGTGGTACATCGCGACGACCACATCGCAGTCGCGCAGCGATTCGGGGGTGAAGGCGGTGTCGGCGGGCAGCGGCCCGCGCAGATGCATCCCTGCCTTCTTCATCCGCTCGATGGCCGGGGCGATGACGGTCTCCTCCTCGCGCCCGAGGCAGCCCTGCTCGCCGGCGTGGGGATTGAGGCCGCACACGGCAATCCGCGGCGACGCAATCCGGAAGCGTTTTTGCAAGTCGGCGTGGACGACCGACAGCGTCGTCTCGATTCGCTCGCGCGTCAGCGCGCCCGCGACCGCCGACAGCGGCAGGTGCGTCGTCGCCAGCGCGACGCGCAGTCGGCCCGTCTCCAGCAGCATCACGCCGTGCGCGCCGGCGCGCGCCGCCAGGTATTCGGTGTGGCCGCTGAAATCGCCGCCGGCGCGGATGACGGCGGCCTTGCTGACCGGGCCGGTGACCAGCGCCGAGAAACGCCCGGCGAGGAGGCCGTCCACCGCGCCGTCTATCAATTCAAGCACATAGTCCGAGTTGCGCGGTTCAAGTCGCCCGTCGGCGACCGGCGCCTTCAGCGCGACATGGCGCACCGCGAGATGCCCGTCGCCTGCGTGCCTGCGCGGCGCGCCGTCGCCGGCCTCGTCGAGCGACACCGCAACGCCGAGTTGCGCGGCGCGGCGGCGCAGATGATGAATGTCGCCGGCGACGATGACGGCGGCGTCAAAGCCGGTGTGCGCCAGCGCCAGTGCGATGTCCGGCCCGATGCCGGCAGGCTCGCCCGATGTGACAATGATGGTTTTCATATCGCGCGGGCGCGGCGCGCGGGCCGGTCAAAGCCGGATATCCACATAGCGCCGCTCGCGCAGGCGCAGCATCCACGAGCGGAATTCCTCTTCGGATTTTCTCTGGCGGATTGCGGCGACGGCCTGCTGCCGCCATGTCTCGTCGCCGATGTTGTGCTCGCGCACGCCCAGCACCTGCAACAGATGCCAGCCGAAGGAACTGCGGAACGGGCCGGCAATCTCGTCGCGCGGGCTGGTTTGCATTTTCTCGGCGACCTCCGCCACCATGCTTTTCGGCGACACCCAGCCGAGGCTGCCGCCCTTGAAGCTGCTGCCGGGATCCTGCGAATAGCGTTTTGCGTATTTCCCGAAGTCGCCGCCGTTGTCGAGGCGCTTCTTGATGGCGCGCAGTTTTCTGCGGATGACCTCGTCGGTGTCCATCGCGTTCGGCGCCATCAGGATATGCCTGACATTGTATTGCCTCTCGACGGTCGCCGGCAGGTTGCCGCCGCGCTTGCCCTCAAGTTTGTACAGGTAGAGCGCCGCGGCGGTTCTGATGAGCGGCGCGAATTCGCCGATGTTCATTTGCGGCGCGCGCGCGGCGAGCGCCGCCGGCAGGTCTTCGGCGCGCAGCCAGCCGAAGTCCCTGAAACGCACGCCTTTCCTGTCGCGCGCCGCGCGCCGCGCGACGCGCCCGAAATCGCCGCCGTCGCGCGCCTTGTCGCGCAGCGCCCTGAGCCACGCCCTGGCCCTGTCGCGCGCCTGTTCCTGCGTCGGCAGCGCCACGCCGACGCGGGTGAAGCGGTATTCAAACTCGATGTCGCGCTCGCTCATGTAGTCCTCGATTTCCTTTTCGGTGACCTCGATCTTGTCGGTCACCTCGCGCTGGCGCAACTGGCCGATGATGACCTGCTCGCGCACATCCTCGCGGAAACCGGCGTAATCGCCGCCCTCGCTCTCGACCCGCTCCTTCAGCCGCGCGAGCGACAGTTGGTTGCGGGCGGCGAGGTTCTCCATCGCCTGGTCGAGTTGCGGCTCGGTGACGACGACGCCGCGGCGCGCGGCCTCCTGCAATTGCAGTTTCCTGACAATCAGTTCCTGCAGGGCCTGCGACGCCAGCACCTTTTCGGACGGCATCTCGGCGCGGCGCTCCTCCAGCATGCGCCGGAAGCGCGCGATGGCGGCGGCCAGTTCGCGCTGGGTGACGATCTCGTCGTCAATGACGGCGACGATGCGGTCGAGCGTTTGCTCGGCGGCATGCGGCGCGGCGGCGGCCACCGCCAGCAGCACCGCAAAAACCGTCCTCAACCCGCACATCGTCCGTTGACCGGCGTTCAGCGCGCGCGGTAGCCGGGCACCCGCTGTTCAAGCAGGTCGGTGATGCTGTCGCCGATGTCGCCCAGCCCGCGGATGCTGAATTGAAAGCCGACGAAGGTGTCGTAATCCAGGTCGCCGCCGGCGATTGCGCCGTCCGGATTGTCCACATCCTTCAGCCGCCGCTGCGCCGCCAGCCGCAGACTCCAGCAGCAACTGCGGTATTCAACGCCGCCGAAAGTGTGCAGGCCGGCGTCGCTGCGAAGGTCGCGCGACGCGCTGGCGAACACATCCCAGCGCTCGCCCAGCGGCAGGTTGAAACTGGCGCCCGCCTGCTCAAAATCGCTCTCGCGGTAGCGGTGGAACACATTGGCGACCGCGCCGCGTTCGCGCCGCCCCCGCAGCGACAGCGTCGTGGCGTGCCTTGAGCGGGCGTCCCTGCCGGTGTCCCAGATACGCGACGATGTGAGGCGCAGTCTGTCGTTCAGGTTCAGCGCGAATTCGCCGGCCATGCCGGAGTGGCTGTCGTCGCTCGTCTCGCCGGCGGTCAGATGCACGCGACGGTCGCGGAAATGGTAGGCCCGGCCCAGGCTCAGGCGCAGCGCCTCGCGCCCGCTCTTGCGGTGGAACAGGCGCGAGGTCAGCGCCACCGTCAGGCGGTCGGCGTCGCCGATTCTGTCGAGGCCGTTGAAGCGGTTCTCGTCGAACAGGCGGCTGAAACGAAACTCGGCCTCGTCGGTGTCAAACAGCGGGATGTCGTGCTGGCGGCGGCGCGGAATGTTCAGATAAAACAACTCCGGCTCGATGGTGTGGCGGTAGCGCCCGGCGGACAAATCCTTGCCGAACACCAGGCCGGCGCGCAGGCTGTACGCCGGCAGCGTGCGTTTCAGCGTCGCGCCGCGGCGGATTTTGTACTGGGTGTGGTTAAGCGCCAGCGCCGGCGTGAAATGAAAACCGGAACGGCGGTAGGCCCAGTTGACCGCCGCGCGGTTGTGAAAGCGGTTGCCGCGCGGGAAAGAGTCATTGTCGACAAACTCGTACCTGTGCGCGAACTGTGTCACGCCGGAATGAAGATGGAAATTCAGGCGCGAACCCGCCGGGCTGATGTGCCTTGAAACCGAGAACGCGGGGCGCTTTTCGTACGGGCGCCGGTTTCTCGGCGCGCTGTCGTCGGCGCGCTGGAGTTTCTCGGTCAGGAAGCGGAATTGCCAGCCGCGCCAGTGCCAGGCGCCGTTGATCGCGCTGCGCAGGTAGGACTCGCTGAAAATGTCGAAGCCGCCGGGCAGATCTTGCAGGTATTCCTTGTCCGACACCTGCTGCCAGTTGGCGTCCAGCGAGAAATCGTCGCCGAAGCCGCCGTGGTGGCGGAACGAGATGAAGTGGCGCTCGCCGTCGTATTCGTCGTCGTCAAGCCAGGCCGCCTTGAGGCTGCCGCGGTCGTGCGGGTAGAGGTAGCGGTATTTGGCGTTCAACTGGACGCCGCGCTCCGAATAATAGTGCGGCGTCAGCACGGCGTCGTGGTTGGGCGCGAGATTCAGGTACAGCGGCAGCGCGAATTCCTCGCCGGAATCGCTTGAACGGCCAATCTTCGGCGTCAGCAGCCCGCTCCTGCGCTCGCGCGACACGCGGTAGCGCGGCAGGTAGAAGACCGGCACACCGGCGACATGCAGCCATACCTGTTTGGCCAGTCCGCTGCCTTCGGCGATGTCGAGCGTCAGTTCATCCGCCGACATGAACCACACCGGGTCGGGCGCGCCGCAATTGGAGTACATCACATTGCCCTGCGCCCGGACGCGCTGCGTGTCCGGATTGTGAACGACGCGGTCGGCGCGCACCTTGTCCTCGCCGCGCTCGACCTGCACATTGCCCTGCAGCGACGACGCGCCGTCGCGGCGCGCGATGGCGCGTTCGGCGCTGATCTTGACTTCGCCGTTGCCGGCGTCGCGCAGCGGGCAGTCGGCGGGCGCGGCATCGGCGGCGCCGGCGGGCGGGCCGCACACGGCCAGTGCCAGCCACAACACCGCCGTCCGGCGGACGCGCCACCAGGCCGCCATCCGGCGGAAAGGGGCGTGCGGCGGGCAAAATCTGGCGGGTTTCATCGAAAGATATCCTTGTTTTTCTGTTGTGTCTTGCGGGCTGGCGCCTGCGTTGACTGCGCTTCGGGGCGGATACCGGACAACGGCGGGATAATAGCACAAAAATATCGGATAATAGCCACTGGCACAAAGGATTTGAGGAATGCGAATGCCCCAGAAAATCTTGTCAGGCGCGGTGGTGGCGGTGACGGTCGTCGTCATCGTCAGCCTGCTGTCGTGGCTGCGGCCGCAGGAAGCGCCGAAGAAACCGAACGAGACGCTGCGCCTTGTCGAGGTCGGCGAGACGGCTGCGCGCGAGGTCAGGCCGAGTTACCTGCTGACGGGCCGCTTGCAGCCGGTCACGGTCAGCGAACTGCGGTTTGAGGTCGCCGGGCGCGTTGTCGCCGAGAATGTCGAGGTCGGCGAGCGCGTGCGCCGCGACCAGGCGCTGCTGCAACTCGACGACGGCGATTACCGCGACGCGCTGGTGCAGGCGCAGACGCGCCTTGAACTGGTCGAGAAGAAACTCGAGCGCGATGCGCGACTGCTTGAACTGGCCGCGCAGAATGTCGAACTTCGCAAACGCGAGGTGCGGCGCATCGAGGGGCTGGGCAAAAAGAACCTGTCGTCGCCGTCGCTGCTCGACGCCGAGCGCGAGAAACTCGTCAACCTGCAATCCGAGCAGGTGCGGCTGCGGCACGCCACCGAAGAGGGCCGCCTCAACGCCCGCCTCAACCGCAGCCTGCGCGACCAGGCGCAGCGCAACCTCGACCGCACCCGGCTGCGGGCGCCTTTTGACGGCATCGTCAACCGGATTGAGGCCGAAATCGGCGACTATGTCGGCAGGGACGCGGTTGTCGCCGAACTGGTCATGAACGACCAACTCGACCTGCTGCTGAATCTCAGCAACGAGCAGGCCGGTTCGCTGGAACTGGGGCTGGCGCTCGATGTCACCGTCGGCGGGCGCACACATGCCGGCACGCTGGTGTCGCTGCAAGCCGACCCCGACCGCGACACCTACACCCACGCCGCGAGGATACGCCTGGAAGGGCGCGGCCTGAAAGCCGGCGCCGCCGCGCAGACGCGCGTGCCGGGGCCGCTGCGCTCCAATGTCGTGGCGGTGCCGGTGACCGCGGTGCAGTATGTCAACGGCCAGCCGTTCCTGTTCGTCGAGGAGGACGGCATTGTGCTGCGCCGCCGCGTCACATTGGGCGAGCGCTCCGGCGACGAGATCATCGTTGAAAGCGGCCTGCGGCCCGGCGAGCGGATTGTGCTGCGCGATGTCGAGGGGCTGGGCGACAACCAGCGGGTCATCGTCCGCAAGGCGCAGCGCGAGTCGCCGGCGCACACCGCCGGACGCTGACGGGCCGTGACCGAATTCTCGATAAAAAACCCGCTTATCGTCAATTTCCTGCTGGCCGCGATTGTCGTCATCGGCGTGCTGTCGTGGCGCTCGATGCCGCAGGAGATGTTCCCGATTATCGAGAGGGACCTGGTCGAGATACGCACCAAATTCGACGGCGCGCCGCCGATAGAGATTGAGCGCCAGGTCACGATTCCCATCGAGAAGGAAGTCGAGGACTTTGATGAAATTGACGAAATCCGCTCGACCAGCCTTGAGGGCGTTTCCACCGTCATCCTGAAACTGAAGCCGGGCAGCGACATTGACGAGGTGGTGCGCGAGTCGCGCTCGACGGTGGACGCGATGGACGACCTGCCGGAAGACATCGAGACGCCGCGAATCCGCCGCATCAAGTCCAACTTCCCGGTGCTGAGCGTCAGCGTCCATGGCGATGTTTCCGAGGCCGACCTGATTGAGAACGGCAAGCGGGTCAAGAAACTGCTGCAGAAAATCGACGGCGTCGCCGGCGTCAACATCGCCGGCGAGCGCGAGTGGGAAGTGTGGGTGACGGTGGACCCGTACGAAATCGCCGCGCGCAATGTGTCGCTGTCGGAAATCCGCGCGGCGCTGGCGTCCAACCTGATGGACCAGCCGGGCGGCTCGCTGTCGGCGGTGGAAGGCGACATTCAACTGCGCGGCGTCAGCGCCGCGCCGGACATCGAGGCGGTCAAGGACATCGCCGTCCGCGCCGGCGCCGGCGGCGGCCAGTTGCGAATCGGCGACATCGCCGATGTCGGCATGCGGCTGGAAATGCTGCAAACGCGCGCGCGTTTCAACGGCAGGGCGTCGCTGAACCTGATTGTGACGAAAGACGCCGAGGCCTCGACCATCAAGGTCGCCAACGAAATCAAGGCGCTGCTGAAGGACCTCGCCGTGCAACTGCCGCCGGCGGTGCGCGCGGGCTACCACAGCGACCTCTCCATCTATGTCAAGACGCGCCTGCAAACGGTGTTCTCGTCGGGCCTGATTGGCCTGGCGATGCTGTTGCTGTCGCTCTACCTGCTGCTTAATTTGCGGGTCGCCGCCATCACCGCGCTGGGCATTCCGGTTTCTTTTCTGGTCGCCGTCATCTGCCTCAAGTACGCGGGCTTCACAATCAACATGGTGTCGCTGTTCGCGTTCCTGATTGCGCTCGGCATGATTGTGGACGACGCCATCATCATCACCGAGAACATCTACCGCCACATCGAGGAGGGCGAGCCGACGATGCAGGCGGCGCTGCGCGGAACGCGCGAGGTCATCGCGCCGGTGTGCGCCTCGACGCTGACGACCATCGCCGCGTTTCTGCCAATCTTCGCCATCGGCGGCACAATGGGGCAGTTTGTCATCGTCATTCCGATTGTCGTCAGCGCCGCGCTGATCGGGTCGCTGGTTGAGGCGCTGCTGATTCTGCCGTCCCACGCCAACCTGATTCTGCGCGACCGCCCGGCGGCGGCGACAACCGCGACGGCGGCAACCGCCGCGGCGCCGGCGACCGCCGCGGGCGGCGGCCCGCAGATTCCGGGCCGCTGGCATGAATTTCTCGGCCACTACCGGCGCTACCTGCGGTGGGCGGTCAAAAACCGCTACCTGGTCAGCGTCATCGCCGTCTGCGTGCTGGCGGTGGCGGTGACCATCGCCGTCACGCGCGTGCCGTTTCAACTCTTCGGCCACATCGAGGTGGACCAGTTCTTCGTCAACATCGAGGCGCCGAGCAATTACAGCATCGAGGAGTCGGGCGCGCTGGCCGAGACCATCGAGCACGAAATCCTGGCGGCGTTTGACGGCCACGAGCACGAACTCGATGTGCTGCTGACCAACATCGGCCTGCTGCTTGAGGGCCGCATCCAGCGCTCCAGAATCGGCGAGAACTACATCCAGTTTTCCGTCACGCTGGAACGGCGCGAACCGCGCGGCTTTGTCGAGAAATTCGTCGTGCCGCTGGTCAGCCTGAAATTCGACCAGCAGGGGCGGCGCAAACGCGACACCGAGGCCATCATCGCGCTGGTGCGCGAGCGCGTCGGGCGCCTGCCGGGCGTCAAGCGCTTCTCGATTCTGCGCACCGAGGCCGGCCCCGCCGGCTCCGATGTCTCCATCAGCCTCGCCGGGCCGGACCTGGAAACGCTGGAAAACTACGCCGACGAGATGGAGAGCTTCCTGGCCTCGCTGCAGGGCGTCAGCGACGCGCGCCACGACATGGAGCCGGGCAAACTGGAATTCCGCTACCGCCTGAACGAACACGGGCGGCGCCTCGGGCTGACGCAGCGCGAAATCGCCGAGGCGGTGCGCACCGGCTACCTGGGGCTGGAAACGGTGCATGTCAACTGGGGCGACGAGCGCTACCCGGTGCGCCTGATTTTCACCGAGGACATCCGCAACGACAGCAGCCGCCTGTCCGAACTGCCGATTACGCTCGCCGACGGCAAGGTGGTGTATTTCAGCGAAGTGGCCGACATGCAACTTGACCGCGGCTTCAACCAGTTGATACGCCTCGACGAGCGCCGCATCGCCACCGTGGATGCGGAGATTGACCAGAAAAAGACGACCGCGCTGCAAATCTACGACGCCGTCAGCAAGCACTTCACGCCGATTTACCAGACGCGGCCCGGCTACCAGATGGTGTACCGCGGCGAGAAAAAAGAGGCCTCGGAATCGTTTTCCGGCATCTTCGAGGCCGGCGTCATCGCGCTGTTCCTGATTCTCTTCATCCTGGTCGTGCTGTTCCGCTCGCTGCTCGACCCGCTGCTGATTATCCTGACCATCCCGTTCGGCATGGTCGGCGTCGTCTTCGGCCATCTGCTGCTCGGCTACAACCTGCAATTCGTCTCCGTCATCGGCATCCTCGCGCTGAGCGGCATCATCGTCAACGACTCGCTGATCATGATTGACTGCATCAAGCGCATGCGCCGCGACGGCGAGACGCGCGAGGACGCGGTGGTGCTGTCGAGTTGCCGGCGCTCGCGCCCCATCCTGCTGACGACGGTGACGACCTTTCTCGGCGTGTCGCCGCTGATTTTCTTCGCCAGCGGCCAGACCGCCTTCCTGTCGCCGATGGCCATCAGCCTCGGCTTCGGCCTGGTCGTCGCGACGGTGCTGATACTGGTCGTGCTGCCGTGCTTCTATCTCGTCGCCGACGACCTGAAAACGGCGCTGGCGGCGGCGACCCGGCGCCGCGCAAGCGTGGGCGTTTCGTGACGCGCGTCATCACCCTCAACGCCAACGGCATCCGCTCGGCTTCATCCAAGGGCTTTTTCGACTGGCTGCGGGCGCAGAAAGCCGACTTCGTCTGCATCCAGGAACTGAAGGCGCAGGTCGGGCAGTTGCAGGACGCCGTGTTTCATCCGCCGGCCTGGCACTGCCACTACCACGACGCCCGCAAGAAGGGCTACAGCGGCGTCGCGCTGTATTCGCGCCGCCGCCCCGACGATGTCATCGAGGGTTTCGGCAGCGACGAGTTCGACCGCGAGGGGCGCTACATCGAGGCGCGGCTCGGCGCGCTGTCGGTGGTGTCGCTCTACGCGCCGTCCGGCTCGTCCGGCGACGAGCGCCAGCAGGCCAAGTTCCGCTTTCTCGACGAGTTCGGGCGCCATCTGGGAAAACTGAAGCGGCGGCGGCGCGACTACATCATCTGCGGCGACTGGAACATCGCGCACAAAGAGATTGACCTGAAAAACTGGCGCGGCAACCTGAAGAACTCCGGCTTTCTGCCGGAGGAGCGCGCGTGGATGGACCGCCTGTTCGGGCCGCTCGGCTACAACGATGCGTTCCGCGAAGTCTGCCCGCAACCCGACCAGTACACCTGGTGGTCGAACCGCGGGCGCGCGCGCGAGAACAATGTGGGCTGGCGCATTGACTACCAGGTGACATCGCCGCGGCTGCGCGGCGCGCCGGTGCGCGCGGCCATCTACACCAGACGGCGCTTCTCCGACCACGCGCCGCTGACGGTGGACTACGACCTGAACACTTGAACGACCGCGCCGCGACACTCAGGGTCTATGCCGATGCACGGCTGGCGAAGATACTGCTGATTGGCGTCATCAGCGGTTTTCCGTGGGTTTTGATCAGTTCGCTGGCGTCGCTGTGGCTCGGCGACGAGGGCTACAGTCTGAGTTCCATCGGCCTGTTCGGCTACGCCTTCTCGTTCTACGCGCTCAACTTCCTGTGGGCGCCGCTGCTCGACGCCGTGCGCATCCCGTGGCTGACGCGCCGCCTCGGCCACCGCCGCGCGTGGATTGCCGCGATGCAGGCCGTCATTCTGGTTGCGACGGCGGCGATGTATTTCCTGTCGCCCGCCGTCAACCTGTGGCATGTCGCCGTCACCGTCGCCGTCATCGCCGCCGCGTCGGCGACGCAGGATGTGGCGATTGACGCGCTGCGCATCGAACTGGTCGGCAAAAGCGAGACAGCGCTGGTGGCGGCGGCGGCGGCGATGGCGACCGTCGGCTGGTACACCGGCTACAACGCCGGCGGCGCCGCCGCGCTCTACTGCGTGGACTGGCTCAAGACCGCCGGCGCCGCCAACCCGTGGCAGACGACCTATCTGCTGATGACGCTGTTCATCGTCGCCTGCAACGCCGGCCTGCTGTTCGTGCGCGAGGCCGGCGGCGAACAACGCGACGCCGCGCAGGCGCGCGCCAGGCGCGACGCGCTCGCGCGGATGCCGGCGGCGGGCAATGCCGAGGCGCGCGCCGCGACGCGCGCGGCGGCGTGGCTGGTGGCGACCGTGTGGGAACCGCTCGCCGACTTCTTCCGCAGCAACGGCGCGCGCATGGCGCTGACGCTGCTGGGCTTCGTCTTTCTGTTCAAGATCGGGGAGGCGTTTCTGGGGCGGATGTCGCTGCTGTTCTACCGCGATGTCGGCTTCAACGAGGCCGACATCGCAACCTATTCCAAGTTGATCGGCTGGGGCACCATCAGTTTCTTCGCCGTCATCGGCAGCCTTTTCAGCGTGCGCTTCGGGCTGTTCCGGGGGCTGCTGATCTGCGGCATCGCGATGGCCTCGACCAACCTGCTGTTCGCATGGCTCGCCGCCGTCGGCCCCGACCGCACACTGTTCGCCGCGGCGGTCATCCTCGACCAGTTCACGACCGCCATCTCGACGGTCGCCTTCGTCGCCTTCATCTCGCAGTTGTGCGGGCGCGTCTATACGGCGACGCAATACGCGCTGCTGGCGTCACTCGGCAACCTGGCGCGCACCACACTGTCGGCGCACAGCGGCCAGTTGGTGGACGCACTCGGCGGCGCGTGGGAACAGTTTTTCATCATCACCGCGCTGATGGTGCTGCCGGGCCTGACCCTGCTGCTCGCGGCCCGCAAAAAACTGGCGGGGTACTTTACGCGGCCCGGATAGGGCGGGGGCATTTTATGTGACAAGTTCCCCATACTCTTTCTTAACCGCATGTAATTTCTTTGTGGCGCTCCATTTCGCTTTAATTACGCCTTCAATCTGCTTTACGATGGCATCGCCCGCAGTAAAATCCTTGAAGAACGGCAACCTCAATTCCTGCCATCTACCGGCTATGTTGGGGAGCGTTGTTTCAATCAACACTTTGTTGAACGCCTGCATCACTACCAAACGGTGTGACAGCAGGTAGAGCAGATAATGCGGAGTAAGGCCATACTCGTTGCCTTTTTTGACCCTCAAAACAAGTATCTCTCTGGTAAGCAGCACATCAACATCATACGGTGAGACCATTGCCACGCTTCCAATGCGGTAACTGCCGCGCCTGACATACAGTATGTCGCCAACCTGCAAGTTCTTGTTTTCCCCCTTTACACTCCTGTATATGTTTTCGGGTATGCTCGATGTCGGATCTTTGTAAATCTCCCAATTGACGATGTCTTTAACACGGATGTACGGGAACTCACCTCTGCCTTTATATTCAGCCGGCGGTGAACCATGGCCGTCAAAGAATTGAACAACCTCCTTTTCAATCAGTTCTTTAACAGAGACCAAATTAAACCCTTTCTTCTTCGCTATCTTTTCCACTTCATCATCTCTTGTTTGCCAATAGTACCTTGGAACAAAGATATTCCCCCTTTTCACCCGCCCTGCCTCAGCAGAGAAAATGTATTTCTTTCTGTTTGATTTAATCTCTTCCGTAATCAGCTTGATATCATCCCACAATTGCTCGCGGTCAATTTTCTGGGTGACAGGGTCCCAGCGATATATCTCCTTGCCTTGATGGTCATGCCCCATCTCTTCCGCCACCGCAAAACTGATGCTTTTATCCTGCGTTTTTCCTTTCTGCAGAATAATTGCTATGCATTTTGCGTTGTTATTGGGTCTGAAAGTATTGTGCGGCAGATCAATTATCCATTTGATATTATGCCGTTCCATGTATTGCATTATCGGTCTTGCGCTCGGCGCATGGAAATATGTCTCCGGCAGAATAATACCCATGATGCCGCCATCCTTGAGGAAGTCCAAACTTCTTTCAATAAACAATATTTCCGGGCGCATTTCAGTATGTCTTTTGCCGGTTTTCACATACTTGTCTCCCTCCTTTTTCCATTTGCTCGCCAATTCATACTGAGCCAACTTCTCCTCCCCCACAACTTTTATATCTTTGCCGAAAGGAGGGTTCGTCAACAACACATCAAATTTCCCAAGCTCTATGCCTTGGGCTGTCGTCCCTTTCCAGTTGTTTCGCACTTCCAGGCTGTCTTCACAGAATATTCCACCTTTGCCATCGCCTATGATGGCCATATATGCTTTGGCAACCTTGCTGAGGAAGGCATCTTTTTCTATACCTCGGATATTTTTGATTGCAGCCGCTTGCTTTTCCTCTTGCAATGCCAATTCGGACCAGTCATATTCTTTGGCCTGATTTTCCAGGCAATCCCACATATATTTAAGGCTTTCAACAAGAAAGCCGCCTGAACCGCACGCAGGATCAATCACCAATTGGTCCGGGCGCGGCTTTATAATTTCAACCATCAGATTGACCACATTCCTTGGGGTGAAAAACTGCCCTTGCCCGCCTTTCAGTGCATAACCTATGAATGTTTCAAAAGCATCCGCTATGACATCTCTCTCGGACGAGGTCAGACAATAATTCTGCAATTCGCCGACAATATAAGTGATTGATTTGTTGTCAAGGTCAATTTTGTCGCTGAAATCTATGACCTCGCTATATTTCGCTTTTACATTCTCAAAAATCTTTTTTATTCTTTCTGCAATGTCTTCATCGTCTTCATCCACGCCGGCGCGGAAGGTCACCATTTCATCTTTCTTGGTGAACCTTTCATCATATATCTTGCAGAAAATCACATTGATTAGTTGTTGAGCCAACATCTCGTCTCTGGTGGCGCCAACGGTATTCGCAGCCAAATGGCTCCGGATAGTCCGGAAAACAACTTTCAAGTTATGCGGGATTGCCAAATCCTTCCGCCTGAACCGGCCAATATCCTCTAACCGCTCGCCGTTTCTGGGGATGTTGGGGATTTCCGAGAAGAAAACCTCACCGTCTTTCTCATACTTTCTTATGAAGAGTCTTTCTTCTCCATTGAACCAAACCCCCAATTTTGCCTTGGAAAATCGGAGGTAGTCCTGGAGTTGCTTCAGACCGTCTTTCTTTGTCTTTCTTTTGCATTCAACAACAATGAACAGGCTGTCGTCTGACTTGCGGCCCTCAAATACCGCTATATCGATGGGATATTCTCTTTTGGTATCAGACGGCCTCGCCCTGACCCGCCACTGTGGTCTGGTCTGCAATTGGTCTTTTGAGTATCCGTAGTCTTCTACAAGAATTTTGGAAAAAACTTGAACAGCTTCGGTCTCTTCAGGAGTGGCTCTTACCTCTTTGCCACTCACATAGTCTTTGATATAACCATCTTTCATTGAATATATCTTCCTTTATGTAATCTCATCGTTTCTTTTGGTCGCTGATTAAAATCAGCCGGCACAGAACCGTAGCGGCCAAGTGCCTTACTGTTTCCTTTGCCGATTCACTAATGCAG
Source organism: Gammaproteobacteria bacterium (assembly GCA_028817225.1). Taxonomy (NCBI): domain Bacteria; kingdom Pseudomonadati; phylum Pseudomonadota; class Gammaproteobacteria; species Gammaproteobacteria bacterium. The sequence goes on from JAPPQC010000055.1 coordinate 17,691, forward strand.
TCTGCGACTGTTTGGATTAGTTGTGACAACCACTTTATCCCCCGGTAAGGAGGCCGGGGTAGTGCGGATTTTCATTGTTTCCTCCTTACAGTATCTTGAAATTTGCCGCCTAGGATGGCGATAAGGGTTCCATTATACTCTGCATATAGTGCCCATACAACCAGGGAGGGCATATGATATACTGTATGCTGTATGGGCTTGGCCAGTCTGCCCCATGGCCTGCCCATCTCGCCGCTTGGCATGTGCCCCAAATGACGCTGGCCAAGGAGAGGGCGCGGATTACAGGACTTACTTTATCTATCGTGAAGCTTGGACCGATTAATTTTCCCCAAGAGATAATCAAGGCAATTCGCGAGGAGCGGCTTGTGGTGTTTGCGGGAGCGGGAGTTTCCAAGGGAGAGCCTGCAAATCTGCCTAATCTCAGAGATCTTGCCGACGACATTGCCAAACAGGCAGGCGAAAGCAGTCTGAAAGAAACAGAACCTGAAGATCGCTTCCTTGGCCAGTTGCATAAAAAGCAGGTGGAAGTGCACCGACTGGCTGCAAACATACTCAATCGAGGCTCATTCACCCCTCTTCATCAGAATTTGTTGCGCCTATTCAGGAATCCGGCAAAAACCAGAGTGGTCACAACCAATTTCGATACGCTCTTTGAGGCAGCTGCCAACAAAGTATTAAATAAGTCGGTAGAAGTCTATAACGCCCCTGCATTGCCTCTAGGACACGATTTTACCGGCATTGTGCACATCCATGGCTGTCTGGATAAACCGGATACGATGCTCCTCACAGATGCCGACTTTGGCCGTGCCTATCTGACCGAGGGGTGGGCACGGCGTTTCCTGCTCGGCCTGTTCCGGGAATACCCGGTTCTCTTTGTTGGATATAGCCATGATGATGTCGTCATGCACTACCTTTCCCGGGCCTTATTGCCTGAAGACACAGAGAGAAAATTCGCACTGGTTGGGGATGACACAGGTACCAGCAAGTGGAAGTCTCTGGAGATACAACCAGTCATTTTTCACAGAACGGAAGAAGACCGCTATGCCGAGCTTGACGAGGGGGTGTCGGCTTTGGCGGAGTATGTATCTCAAGGCACATGGGATTGGAAAACCAGAATAACGGCGATTGCCTCAGGCGTGCCACCTGCTGATGAAGAAAATATTGATCGAATACTGGATGCCTTGCGTGATGAATCCACAACCCGGTTCTTTGTGAAAATGTCCCAAAAGCCTGACTGGATAGAGTGGCTGGATGAAAGGGAACTGCTGGCGCCCCTTTTTGAAGAGGGAGAACTAAAGAGAACAGACCAACTGCTTGCAGAATGGTTGACTGATAAGTTTGCTTTGCAGCATCCTGAAAAATTAATCCTGCTTGTTTCTCGTCATGGTGGGAAAAATATAAATCCGTATCTGTGGTACTTGCTGGGGGAAAAGTTTTCAGAGAGCAAGGCTGATGAGATAGGACAACCAGAACTGGCAAAATGGGTTTCCTTGTTACTCAACACCAAGCCAGATGTATATGATGGGCATGTACTCCTCTGGCTGACAAAACGCTGTGCCAAACAGGGAGACATCAACACCTCTCTTTTGATATTTGGCTCAATGTTGTCACACAGATTGGAGGTGAAAAGAGAATTTGCCTGGCCGAATGGAGAAGAGGAAGGGATAGAAAGAACCGGATTCGATGTAAGTTTGCCTTCCCCTGTCTATGGATGGGTACTTCACAATGCATACAAGGAGCATATAAAACCATCGCTGAACACAATCTCGGCCCCGCTACTGTCAGTTGCAATCAATGAGCTGGAAAAACGCCACTCGGCTCTTATCGTCTGGAATGCAGATAATCGAAACCGAGATCGTGATTCAGTCTATAGATTTTCAATCGGGCCACATGAAGAAGACAGGGCCCATGCCCCATTAAATGTTCTCGTTGATGTGGCAAGAGACAGTCTTGTGTCGCTGGGAGAAACAAACAATAGTTTGTCTGACTGCTGGCTGGACATTCTCAGCAAATCAGATGCGCCTTTAGTGAGGCGGATTTTTATACACGGGCTGGATGAACGAACAGACAAATCGGCAGACGAAAAACTGGACTTTTTTCTGAGCGGGCATGATGGGTTGTATCAGGAGTATGCATGCCATGAGGTGCATCGCCTTATTTTCAACCTGTACCCTGGATTAAGCAGGCCGAAACGATCTGAATTGATTCGTCTCATACTGGAATATGAATATCCGGATGCGGACAGAGAAAAAAGTGCGAAAAGGGCAGCACAAAAACATCTTGACTGGCTCCGGCGGTTACTGAAAGCTGATTCTTCTTGTCGTCTGGCGGAACAGGCGGAACAGGAAATAATTAACAGATACCCGGATTTTCAGCATCAGCCAGCAGCTGCATCGACATATCCGGGCAGTATCCAATCTGTTGAACAACTCCTGGAAAAACCGGTGCCGGAATGCATAGACGCACTGTCGACATCCGTGGTGGATGAGTGGGAGCTGCAAAGGGCTGTCATGGAAAAGGCCAGAGGGAAAGTTGCCTGGGGCCTTGATATGGCCAATGAGTTAGCCGAAAAATCTCAATGGGAAACTGCTTTATGGAAGGGTCTGCTGCACGCTTGGGAAGAATGGTCGCCTGAGGAAAAATACTGCAAAAAAATATTGAAATGGCTTGACACGAGGAAACTATGGGAGCATCACCTCGGCCATATAACGAACACTCTTCAAGCATTAATGCGGAGAGGTGGACATCTGCATGCAAGCGAGCTGTTAGGCCAAAGCAACAAAACAGCAACTGCCTTGTGGGGAAAAGTCAAAAAAGAAATAGACTTCCCCGATAGCAACGATGCCCCATTGCAATTTGCAATTAACAGCCCTCCAGGTATCCTGGCAGGATACTGGTTGGGCAGCATTCAATTATGGAAGACAACACAAACGCCATCGCCTGTAAGATTGCCGGACAGCTACAGAAAGGCGCTCAGCCAAATCATCCGGCCAGAGAGCGAGGCTTCCGGTATTTCGCTGACGATACTTGCCAGCCGGGTGGCGTTCCTGCTCTCCACTGATTACGACTGGACCAAAGAAAACCTTCTTGACTGGTTCGATATCGAAAAAGATTCACGGCGTTTCCAGCAAGCTTGGGGAGGGCTCCTTTTCGGCGGAGAGCTGACTTGGCAGGTTGCTGAAGAATTGGGGCCTCGTTTCCAGAAGGCATCAGCACATCTTGAGCAAGAATTGAAATCTTATAAAGACCGTTTTATAAATTATTTTGCGACTTCTGTTTTCTTTTTTGTCTCTAATCCTCAAACGAAATGGCTCCCCATTTTCCTGAAAGAAGCAGAACCAGATGCAAAAAGAGAACTCGCAGAACACATCGGAAGTTTCCTCAGAGACATGGATGTTGACCAACAAAAAAGGATATGGGGAAAATGGTTAAAGGAATACTGGCAGAAGCGCGTAAAGGGACTGCCCCTGTTGCTTGACCCTTTGGAGTGTGCGGCAATGGTGGAATGGGCGCCCCTGCTCGATGAAGCGTTGTTTCGGGAAGCAACAGAGTTGGCGACAAAAATGCCTCCCGCAAGATTTGAAAACCGCCACCCGGTAACATGCTACCTGTCAGAAAGCGATATGGTTACCCGACACCCGGAAGAAACAGTGAAGTTACTGATATATATACTTGGATCAGAATTTCCGGATGGTCTCATTTATTACTACATTCAAGAAATTGTCCGGAAGCTGGATAGAGAAAATGTACAGCAAGATTTACTGACACAACTTGACAGCCTCCTGGCAAAGCATGGAGTGCCCCGGGACAAATGAACTGCCGGCTTGTATGACGCAGAAACCTAAGACCACCCGAACCATTGATTTTACAGCGTGAGCCGCCGGGCGCCACCGCCCGGCGGCGTGCTACTGCGCCGCGACCAGTTTCAGTTTGTCGAGTGCGGCGCTGACCTGGTTGTCGTAGGCGAGCCACGCCTTCAGGTCGGCGCGGCGGCTGATTTTGGAGCGCGCCTCTTTTTCCTCTTCGGTCAGCACGATCGGCTCCAGTTCAATGTCCGGCGCGATGCCGACTTCGTGGATTGAGCGGCCCGACGGCGTGTAATAGCGCGCCGTCGTCAGTTTCAGCGCGCTGCCTTCGTCCAGTTGCTGGATAATCTGCACCGACGCCTTGCCGAACGAGCGGGTGCCCATGACGATGGCGCGCTTGAGGTCTTGCAGCGCGCCGGCGACAATTTCCGACCCCGACGCCGATCCTTTGTCTATCAGCACGACCAGCGACGACGCGCCCGAGCGGTCGGCGGTGCTGGACTTGTACTCCACCGCCGCGTTGCGGTGCCTGCCCTTGGTATAGACAATCAAACTCTGGTCGCTCAGGAAGATGTCGGCGACGCGCACCGCCTCCGCCAGCACGCCGCCGGGGTTGCTTCTGAGGTCGAGAATCAGGCCGCGCAGGGGCCGCTTGTTTTCGTTCACCAGGTTGCCGAGCAGCGCCAGCATGTCCTGCGATGTGCGCTCCTGGAAGCGGGAAACCCGGATGTAGCCGAAATCCGGCTCGAGCAGCGTCCCGCGCACGCTCTTGATCTTGATTTCGGCCCGCGTCAACTTGATGGTCAGCGGTTCGGGGGCGTTCTCGCGCAGCACCGTCAGCGTGACCTCGGTGCCGATCCGGCCCCGCATCAGGTCCACCGCCTCCGACAGCGTCATGCCCTTGACCACCTTGTCGTCAATCTGGCCGATCAGGTCGCCGGCGATGATGCCGGCGCGCTGCGCGGGCGTGTCGTCAATCGGTGCGATGACCTTGACAAAGTCGCCCTCCATGTCCACTTCAATGCCGAGGCCGCCGAACTTGCCGGTGGTGCCGATTTGCATGTCCTTGTAGGACTGCTCCTTCACATAGACGGAGTACGGGTCGAGTTCGCCCAACATGCCGTTGATGGCGCCCTCGATGAGTTTCTCGTCGGCGACCTCGTCAACATAACTGCTCTTGACGCGCGCGTAGATGTCGCTGAACAGGCGCAGCTCCTTGACCGGGAGTTTGACATTGGCCGAAGGCGACTCGTAGGTGACGCCGCCGAACGCCGCCACCACCAGCACCGCCAGCGCGAACGCGAGCAATTTGTGCCGGAATGTTTCTCTGTTGTTCATTTGTTCTTCTCTTGTGGTTCCGGGAAAACCGTGGCGTTTCATTATAAAGGATTCATCCGGCGGTGCATTGCGTGTGCCGCGACGGGGCGCACAGCGCGGCGGTGGCGGGCCGGAAACGGCGTTTGGGCCTTGTTTTTCGCGGCAAAACGCCCCTTGGCGCGTTTCTTGCTTTTATACAGGGCAGGAGAACTCAAAAACCAGGGGGTCATGATGAAACTTTTCCAATCCTTGCGGGCCGTGACGGTCCTGTCCATCGCCGCACTGGCGGCGGCGCCGCATCCGGCGGCTGTCGCCGGCGACGGCGAAGGCTACGAACTGGCGGTTTCCGCCAATGTCGGCTTTCTGTCGCAATACATTTTTCGCGGGCTGAAGCAATCCCATTCCGCCGCCAACGGCGGGATTGATGTTGAATACGGCCCGTTCTACATCGGCGCCTGGGCCGCCGACCTGAGGTCGGAGGAGGAAGGCGGCACCGGCGGCGGCGCGGAGTATGACTTGTACGCGGGCGCCTCGTTCGCGGTGCATGACATGGCGACGGTCGGCGTCGGCTACACAACCTACCAGTACACCGACCACTTCGACGACGAATACAACGAAGTCAACCTGACTCTGGGGCTGGCCTCCGAAGAGTTCCCGGTCGGCCTCGACCTGGAATACTCGTTCGGCGATTACAACGGCGACTACGACGGCGACGGCGACAACGACGACCGCTACTCGTTTTTCGCCGCCACCGCGAGCCTTGAGGGCTTCTACGCGACCGTCGGCGCCTTCAGCCGCGACGCCGACGGCGACTACTTTGAGGTCGGATACGGCGCCACTTTCAGGGATGTGATCGAGGTCGGCCTGGGCATCGTCAGTTCCGACAAGGACCTCGACGACGACACCCGGGTGTACCTGTCGGTGGGCACTTCGCTCGATTTGCTGTAAGCGCGGGGCACTGCGCGCCTTCTGCAAGCGGCCTTGCGGCGGTGCGCGTCAGTGGCGCGCGCCGTTTGAGAAGTCAATCATGCGGCGCGTCGAGACCAGCGCGCGGCGGCGGATTTCCTCGTCAATCACAATCTCGTTGTCGAGGCGTTCCAGCGTCTGCTCAAGGTTGTGCAGGCCGTTCATCGCCATCCACGGGCAGTGGGCGCAACTTCTGCAGGTTGCGCCCTCGCCCGCGGTCGGCGCCTCGATGAATTCGCGGTCGGGCGCGATTTGGCGCATCTTGTAGAAGATGCGGTTGTCGGTGGCGACGATGAAGCGCTTGTTCGGCAGCGTCTCCACCGCGCGCACCAGCGCGCTGGTCGAGCCGACCGCGTCGGCGATGTCTATCACCGCCGCCGGCGATTCGGGGTGCACCAGCACCGCCGCATCCGGATGGCGCCGCTTCAACTCCAGCACGCCGGCGTGCTTGAACTCCTCGTGCACCACGCAACTGCCGCGCCACATCAGCATGTCGGCGCCGCTGACGCGCGCGAGATAGGCGCCGAGATACTTGTCGGGCGCCCACAGGATTTTCTCGCCGCGGTCCATCAGGTGGCAGATGATCTCAAGCGCGATGCTGGATGTGACGACCCAGTCGGCGCGCGCCTTGACCGCGGCGCTGGTGTTTGCATAGACGACCACCGTGTGGCCGGGGTGCGCGTCGCAGAAAGGGGCGAACGCCTCGATTGGGCAGCCGATGTCGAGCGAACAGGTCGCTTCCGGCGCCGGCATCAACACGCGCTTTTCGGGATTCAGGATTTTGGCGGTCTCGCCCATGAAGCGGACGCCGGCGACGACCAGCGTCGAGGCGCCGGTGCGGCGCCCGAACTTCGCCATCTCGAGCGAATCGCCGACGAAGCCGCCGCTTCTCTCGGCGAGTTCCTGCAAGTCCTCGTCCACATAGTAATGAGAGACCAGCGCCGCATCCAGCGCCTTCAGCCTTTCCTCGATGCGCGCCATCTTGTCGCGGCGCTCGGCGCCGTGATACTGCGGCGCCAGCGCGCAGACACTGGCCGTTTCAGGCGCTTCCACTTTCGGCAGAAAATATTCCGGGTTTGCCGCCATCTGCTACCCCCATCGCTTTGCAGAGTCGCTGCGGAGACCTGTATTATAATGGATAACCGCCCCGAATTGCGGGGTTCTGAACACGAGGGACACCATGACTGCTGAAACATCCACCCGAATACCCGCCCGCGCTTCCGTTGCGGGCCGCGCCCGCAGGCTTGCGGCGCCAATGCCCGCCTGGGCCTTTGTTGCGAGGAATGCCCGCAGGCTCGCGGCGCTGATGCCCGCCCGCGCCTTTGCCGCAGGGCGCGCCCGAACGCTGGCGGCGCTGGCGCTGCTGGGCGCCGTCGCGGCGTGCACCGGCGAGGCATGGACCGTCGCCTGGTCGCTCGGCGACGAAGACGGCGTGCGGGCGCCGGAAAGCGCCTACTACGACGCCGGTTCCGGCACGCTGTTCATCTCCCAGATGGGCGAGGGCGGCGGCGGCGCCAAGGACGGCGACGGCTGGATATCGAAACTGGACACCGCCGGCAAAATCCTGAATGACAAATGGGTCGTCGGGCTGAACGCGCCGAAGGGCCTGCGCAGCCACCGCGGCACGCTGTGGGTCACCGACATTGACCGCCTGATTGCCATTGACATCGCCGGCGGCAGAATCGCGCACACGGTCGAGGTTCCGGATGCGAAGTTCCTGAACGATGTCGCGATTGACGACGAAGGCGCGGTCTATGTGTCCGACATGCAGACCAGCCGCATCCACCGCTACCATGGCGGCGAATTGTCGGTCTTCGCCGAAGGCCGCGACATGGAAAACCCCAACGGCCTGCTGGTTGAGAAAGACAAACTCATCGTCGCCGCCTGGGGGCTCGACATCCAGCACGACTTCAGCACCGCCGTCCCGGGCCGCCTCTACGCGCTCGACCTCAAGACGCGCCAACGCACCGACCTCACCGAACCGCTCGGCAACCTCGACGGCCTCGAGGCCGACGGCCGCGGCGGCCACATCGTAACCGACTGGGTTTCCGGCGATGTGTACCGCATCCGCAAGGGAGAAGTGAAAATCATCATGAAACTGCCCAAGGGCGCCGCCGACATCGCCTTCCTGACCGACCGCGACCGCCTGATCATACCGCGCATGCTCGAAAACCAGGTCACGGCCTTCGATCTGAAGGCCGCGGCTTTCTGAGCAAACAATCCCGCCGGCGGATGACCTGCAACCTGCCCGGGGTTTGGGGTATAATTCCTTCAGTGAGGGCAGGCCGGACCATCTGCCTGGCGGGCGACAAGGCCAATGGCCAGGATGTGCGTTGCGGACGCGGCTTGTCACGATGTCCTGTCTTAGGTCGCTGCCCTCACCCTTCATGCAAAAGCACCCCCTGTCTGATCGCATTTACATAGTCAATGCCTCTGCGCCCTTCCCACATTTCATAGAAGGTGACGAAATTACTGCCGTCCTGATTTTCGCGAAAGACGCAGACAATAACGGCATTGTCCCCATTGCGGCGGAACGCCTTTATATGGTGGATTAGGTCCTTGCCGCCCACAATTACCTGCTTCCAACTTTCGCTCGGTCTCACGATCGTCGGCACTACTGCGCTGGCAATAACTTCGCGGTGATCGCCAAACTTTCTGAGTGGGTGCCCGAAATCGCGCGGCGTAAGAATGACGGTTCCTGCCGGCGACCCCAGGACAAGGCGTTCCCGTCCACCAAAGACATCATCGTCAACTATTTCCATTGCCTGCTCCGGTGTCCGTGCGCGAGCGAGCGGACGCAACTCTTCCGCTCCGCCCATCTTCTCGATGCTTGACAGATTCAGACTCTTCCAGTCTCCGCGCCTGAATGGCGGAGATGCGGCAATCTTCGGCAACACAATCTTCGCCGTGTTTGTCGGTGCGCCTCCGTTCGGGCCTTGAAGCGCATCACGGCGTGCATTGCCTTGAGGCGGCGGCCTGGGTCAGGGCTTCGTGTTCGCCTTTCAGGCGGGCGTATTCCAGTGTGTCGGGGCCGTCGCCGTCTATCCAGAACAGGGTCGGGAAGAACAGCAGCGTGGCCACGCCCATCTGCACCGCGTCGGTGTCGGCGCGTTCCTTCAGGACCGCGCGCAGTTCGCTTTCACGCTGTACGACGCGGTTGATTTCCGCGGCGATTTCCCCGCAACTGTACTCTTTGTACGACAACGGCGACAGCGCCGTTGGCTCAATGTTGTCGGGGTTCGTCGCGCAGCCGCCCGCGAGCGCGCAGCCGATTGCAGTTGCAAACAAAAGTGTTTTCATAATGGTTTCCTCCATAGCAGGTTGTTTCCACAAAAATAAAGAGAAAACCAGCCCCAAAGGGCGCAAAGCCGACGAAACGGCCCGTTTGGCCGACGAACGGCGCACCGCCGGCGCCCAAAGCCCCGGTGTCGGCAGGCGCCGGGGTATCAAAGCGAGACAAAAGAATCGTCCTGCTGAAAAAAAGAAAAACTATATTGCGGCATCGCCGCCCCGCACCGCAGAGCGACATCTCCTTGCGCTGAAAACTTATAACGCCGCCGGGTCAATTCCCGAAATTTTAATCAAGTGTTTCTGTAATCCGGCCTTCAATGAAGTGTTTCCATGAACAGGCACTGAAATGCGGGCGGCTGACCCCGCCTTTGCGTAAATGTGGTGGCTGCCATTCACTCTTTTCAATTCCCAGCCCTCGCTTTCCAGAATCCGGCAAAATCTTTTGCCGCTAACCGCCTTCAGACCACAATCTCCATTACCTTGTCATTTCCGGTTACGGAAATTTTCCGGACATCCACCGACAGGCAGCCCTCGACCGCCTCATAAAGATTGTTCAACAACTCGTCAAAGGATTCCCCCTGCGTGGCGCATCCGGGAATGGACGGCACTTCCGCCCAGTAACCGCCTTC
>JAPPQC010000056.1 GCA_028817225.1 Gammaproteobacteria bacterium
TGCCAGCCGATGAACACAAACCACGCAACGCCGGGCGCGAACAATGTGCAGTGGCAGGTGCGCTGCACGCTGTAGAACGAGGTGGCAATCAGCGCCGAGCCGCCGAAGCCGAAGATGACGGCGGTCGTGTGCACGGTACGCAAACGCCCGAAGGTCAGCCACGGCAGGTCGGCGTTCAGGGCCGGCCACACCAACTCGGCGGCCAGATAAACGCCGGCGGCCATGCCGAACAGCGCCCACGCCATCGCCGCGGCGATGAAGGCGGCGGCGACGGTGTCGGTGTAGGGCGCCGGTGCGGCGGCGGGCGCGGCGGTCACGGTCAGATGCCGAGCGGCGGACCGAAGCCGTTGACCCACAAAACGACGATGACGCCGAGAAACCCGGCCACCATGACCAGCAGCGCGGCAATCATGGACGAGGCCAGCAACATGCCGCGCTCGGCGTCCATCGCAAACGCCACCGGCACGCCGCGGTAGAGCAGCAGCGCACTCCACAGAAAGGCCGCGGTGAAAACCAGAATGTTCAGCACCAGCGACGGGTACAGATGCGCGATGCCGCCGGCCATCAGCGGCGTGCCGGCCACCGCCACCAGCGCAAAACAGGCGCCGGCATCGGAGTTGGCGCCGGCGTCGCGGTAGGTCGGCAGCATCCAGCGCAGGAACAAACCGGCGAACACAAACCCGGCCAGCAGCGCCGCGTAATAGGCAATGCTGACCTGCAACGCCAGCGCCGCCGGCAGCGCCAGCGGCTCGCCGCCGGCCAGCCAGCCGAACATGCGCGTGCCGAAAAACGCGCTGACCGGCGGCGCCAGCCCCAGCCACAATGCGTATTGAAAAAACACCGCCGCCGCGCCGGGCCGGCGCTCGGCGATGCGGGTGAAAACCGACTGCGGGCGAAACAGAACCTGCGGCGCGAGGGTGAGGGGGAAGGAGGCGGCCATGCGCTGGTTTTGCGTCAGATGTCGCGTCGGATGTCAGGGAACGAGGCCCGCCGCCTCCAGCATGTAGTCCACGGTTTTCCGGATGGCGTCGTCCGACAGGTCAATGCGCCCGCCCTTGGCCGGCATGTTGCCCTTGCCGTTGATGACCGACTGGTAGAGCACCTCAAGGCCCTGCGCGTAGCGGGTTTGCCATGCGGCCCGGTCTTCCAGGCGCGGCGCCTCAAGGACGCCGGCGGCGTGGCAGGCGTTGCAGGCGGACTGGTAAATCTGCTCCGGCGTCGCCTCGGCCATCGCGTCGGCGGCGGGCGTCATTGCAACGGCGGCCACCTCGCCGACATTGACGCGGCTGATGGGCGCGATGCGCTCTTTCGTGCGTTTTTCCATCGCCATGTCCATCGTCTCGTCTTTTGACGACAGCCCGATGGCCAGAATAAAGATGAAAACGACAATCGCCACAACCGCCGCCAGCACCGCCGAGAAGTTGTTGATAAATTCCTGGTCTTCCATTGCAAGATTCCTGTCTGAATTGGTGTCAATAAGCAAGCCGCCATGTGCGCCTGCCGGGCCGCTGCCCGCAACACGTTTGGAACCCCCCATTCTACAACAATTCCCGCGCCGGTGCTGCGCGCGCCGCCCAGAAAGATGATATAATCCCCGATTGCGGGCGCGCCGCCGCCTGCCGCGCAAAATCAAGACCGATGGAAAACCCGGCACAAAACACCTCGCAGTTTGTCATCCGCCCCAACCTTTCGTTGTCGCGGCGCGGGAATCAGTTGTTTTTTCTTACGCTGTTTTGCGTTTCCTTTCTGATTGCCGCCGCGTTCGCGTGGTTCGGGCTGTGGATGATACTGCCGTTCGCTGGCCTTGAAATGCTTTGTCTGGGCGCGGCGCTTTATTATTGTGTGCGGCGCCTGTCGCGGCGCGAGACGGTGGTCGTGGATGGCGACGAGGTGCGGGTCAGCGTCGGCCATGAAAAGCCCGAAAAGAGCTGCACTTTCAAGCGGGCGTGGGCGAGCGTGGTGATGGCGCCGCCGCGTTTTCAGGGCGAGCCGAAATCCCTGTGGATACGCTCGCACGGGCGGCAGGTTGAGATTGGCTCTTTTCTGAGCGAAAATGACAAGTGGAATCTGGCCAGGGCGCTTGAGCGCGCCATCGCCGGTTAGAGGAACAAAGAGGACCTTCAGACAAATGACAGCGCAACTCATGACGGCGGCGCGATGGCTTGCGGGCGCCGCGGCGGCGTTGCCGCTGGCCGCGCTGGCCGAGCTTCAGCCGTACAACATGCCCGTCGGCGTAACCGACATCAGCCGCGAGGTGTTCGGCCTGCACATGCTGATTTTCTGGATTTGCGTCGCCATCGGCGCCGTCGTGTTCGGCGCCATGCTGGTTTCGCTGGTGCGCCACCGCAAATCGCGTGGCTACGAGGCGCAGCAATTCCACGACAGCACCACCGCCGAAATTGCATGGACGGTCGTGCCGTTCCTGATTCTGGTGGCGATGGCGGTGCCGGCGACGCAGGTGCTGATCAAGATGGAAGACACCGCAAGGGCCGATTTGACCATCAAGATCACCGGCTACCAGTGGCTGTGGCACTACGAATACCTCGACCAGGACATTGACTTCTACAGCGCGCTGTCAACGCCGCGCGAGCAGATATACGACTTGCAGGCCAAGGGCGAACACTACCTGCTGGAGGTGGACAACGAACTGGTGCTGCCGACCAACCGCAAGGTGCGCTTCCTGATTACATCAAACGATGTGCTGCACGCCTGGTGGGTGCCGGATTTCGCGGTCAAGAAAGACGCGATTCCGGGTTTTATCAACGAATCATGGACCGAGATCGAGGAACCGGGGGTGTACCGCGGCCAGTGCGCCGAACTGTGCGGACGCGACCACGGCTTCATGCCGGTCGTGGTGCGCGCGGTCGCGCCCGACGAGTACGAACGCTGGCTCGCCGACCAACGGGCCGAACAGCCGCTCGCCTCGGCGGAAACCCCGGCGGAAACCCCGGCACAACCCTCGGCGGAGCAATAACTTGCCAATCAACGCATCAACATTTGCAGGAGTAACACGATGAGCGCAGTACTGGTTGACGACCATCATCACGACGGGCCTGACAGCGGCATCAAGCGCTGGATTTTCACGACCAATCACAAGGACATCGGCACGCTCTACCTGTGGTTTGCGATGATCATGTTTTTCCTCGGCGGCCTGATGGCGCTGGTGGTGCGCGCCGAACTGTTTCAGCCGGGCCTGCAATTCGTGGACCCGCAATTCTTCAACTCGATGACGACGATGCACGCGCTGCTGATGATCTTCGGCGTCGTCATGCCGGCGTTCACCGGGCTGGCCAACTGGCTGATTCCGATGATGGTTGGCGGCACCGACATGGCGCTGCCGCGGCTCAACAACTGGAGTTTCTGGCTGCTGCCGTTCGCGTTCACGATGCTGCTGGCGACGCTGTTTGTGCCGGGCGGCGCGCCGGCGGGCGGCTGGACGCTCTACCCGCCGCTGACGCTGCAAACCGGCGCCGCGCTGCCGCTGCTGATTTTCTCGATACACCTGATGGGCATGTCGTCCATCATGGGCGCAATCAATGTCATCGCGACGATACTGAACATGCGTGCGCCGGGCATGACGCTGATGAAAATGCCGCTGTTTGTCTGGACCTGGCTGATTACCGCCTACCTGCTGATTGCGGTGATGCCGGTGCTCGCCGGCGGCGTCACGATGCTGCTGACCGACAAGTTCTTCGGCACCAGTTTCTTCAACGCGGCGGGCGGCGGCGACCCGGTGATGTTTCAGCACATCTTCTGGTTCTTCGGCCACCCCGAGGTGTACATCCTGATTCTGCCGTCGTTCGGCGTTATCTCGATGATCCTGCCGACCTTCGCGCGCAAGCCGCTGTTCGGCTACAACTCGATGGTGTATGCGACCGCCTCCATCGCCTTCCTGTCGTTCGTCGTCTGGGCGCACCACATGTTCACGGTGGGCATGCCGCTGGCCGGGCAGTTGTTCTTCATGCTCTCGACGATGCTGATTGCGGTGCCGACCGGCGTCAAGGTGTTCAACTGGGTGGCGACGATGTGGCGCGGCTCGATGACCTTCGAGACGCCGATGCTGTTCGCCATCAGTTTCATCGTGCTGTTCACCATCGGCGGTTTTTCCGGCCTGATGCTGGCGATTGTGCCCGCCGACTACCAGTATCACGACACCTACTTCGTCGTCGCCCACTTCCATTATGTGCTGGTGCCCGGCTCGATCTTCGCGATCATGGCCGCGGTCTATTACTGGCTGCCGAAGTGGACCGGGCACATGTACAACGAGACGCTCGGCAAGTGGCACTTCTGGCTTTCGACGATTTTCGTCAACCTGACTTTCTTCCCGATGCACTTCACCGGCCTCGCCGGCATGCCGCGCCGCATACCCGACTACGCGCTGCAATTCACCGACTACAACATGCTGGCGAGCATCGGCGCCTTCGGTTTCGGCCTGGCGCAACTGCTGTTCCTCTACATCGTCGTGGCGACGGTGCGCGGCGGCGAGAAGGCGACCGACCGCGTCTGGGACGGCGCCGACGGCCTTGAATGGACGCTGCCGTCGCCGCCGCCGTACCACACCTTCACGACGCCGCCGAAAATTCGCTGAGCGCGCGGGCGGACGAATGGCGGATGAATGAAAGGGAAGACCGGCACAACCAGTCCGGCGGCGTGCGCAAGACCGCGCTGCTGCTGGCGTTTGCCGCCGCCGCCGTTTACGCGACCTTCTACCTGATTGTGGTGACGAGATGAGCGACAACGGCAGACTGGCGCTGAAACTGGCCGGCGTGACCGTGGCGATGTTCGCCTTCGGCTTTGCGATGGTGCCGATTTACGATGTGTTCTGCGAGTGGACCGGGCTGAACGGCAAGACCGGGCGCGCCGAAGTCGCGCAGGCCGAGGCCATGCCGGTTGACGAATCGCGCACCGTCACCGTCGAGTTTCTCGCCAGTCTGAACCAGTCCATGAACTGGGGCTTCGCGCCCGCCGTCGCCAGCACCACGGTGCACCCGGGCGAGATGCGCACGGTGCATTACCGCGTCAACAACCGCCACGACCGCACCGTTGTCGGCCAGGCCGTGCCCAGCGTGGCGCCGGGCGAGGCCGCCGCGTATTTCAAGAAAGTCGAATGCTTCTGCTTCTCGCGCCAGGAACTCGGGGCCGGCGAGGCGCGCGAGATGCCGGTGCGCTTCGTCGTTTCGCCCGACCTGCCCGACCACATTCACACCATTTCACTGTCCTACACCTTTTTTGATGTCAACCGGACCGCGTCCGCCGGCGGCGCGCGCGGCAACAGCTGAGGATTTCCGATGAACGCACAAACGCAATACTACATACCGCACGGAAGCCACTGGCCGATTGTCGGCTCGATCGCGCTGTTCTGCACTTTCGTCGGTTTCTCGGCCATGCTCAACGAACTGTCCTTCGGCCTGCCGCTGATGGGCGCCGGCATCGCGATTCTGCTGGTGATGATGTTCGGCTGGTTCGGCACGGTGGTGCGCGAGAGCGAGGCCAACACCTACAACGACCAGGTGGACCGCTCTTTCCGCTGGGGCATGTTCTGGTTCATTTTCTCGGAAGTGATGTTCTTCGCCGCCTTCTTCGGCGCGCTGTTCTACGCGCGGGCCTTTTCCCTGCCGTGGCTCGGCGGCGAGGGCGACGGCGCGGCGACCAACATGTATCTGTGGCCGGGCTTTGAGGCGCTGTGGCCGTCCAACGCCAACGGCCCGTCGCAAATCGGCGGCGACTTCCGGCACATGGGGGCGTGGGGCATTCCCGCCATCAACACGCTGATCCTGCTGACCAGCGGCGTCACCGTTACCTGGGCGCACCACGGCCTCAGGGCCAACCGGCGCCCGACGCTGATTTTCGGGCTGTTCCTGACGGTCGCGCTCGGCCTGCTGTTTGTCGGCTTGCAGGCCTACGAGTATTTCCACGCCTACACCGACTTGAACCTGACGCTCGGCGCCGGCATCTACGGCTCGACCTTTTTCATGCTGACCGGCTTTCACGGCCTGCATGTGACCATCGGCGCCATCATGCTGATTGTGATACTGGCCAGAAGCATCGCCGGGCATTTCACGCCCGACCGCCACTTCGCCTTCGAGGCGGCGGCGTGGTACTGGCACTTTGTGGATGTCGTCTGGCTCGGCCTGTTTTTCTTTGTCTATTGGCTCTGAACGGGCGCCGCGCGCTGCGGCGGCGGCACGATTCCGTGCGGCTGTATCCAGCCGGCCAGGTAGCCGAGTATCAGCAGCGCGAAGGCCGCGATTGACAGCGTAATCCTGACTTTCAGCGCCTTCAGCGTGCGCCCGGTTTTGCCCCTGTCTTTCAGCAGGTGGAACAGTGCCGAGGCCATACTGCCGATGATGACGGCGAACAGCAGGAGAATGACAATCTTGATCCAGGACATCGTGCCCAGCATAGCACGGCCCGCCGCCCGGCGCGCGCCGACATGAAACTGTTCCGCCTTGAATTTTCGTTGCTGGCGCTGCTGCTGACGATACTGCTCGCCAGTCTGTTCATCGGCCTGGGCCGCTGGCAACTGGATCGCATGCACGAGAAGCAGGCGATAGACGCCGAACTGCTTGAACGCTCGCAACTGCCGGTGACGGCGCTGCCGCGCGACCTTGAACAACCCGAGACGTGGCGTTTTCGCGCCGTGTCCATCGAGGGCGAGCCGCTTTCGCAGCGCCAGTTTCTGCTCGACAACGAAGTCCGCAACGGGCGCGTCGGCTACGCCGTGCTGACGCCTTTCGTGCTCGGCGATGGCCGCGTCGTGCTGGTGGACCGCGGCTGGGTGCCCGTCGGCGGCTCGCGCAGCCGACTGCCGCGGGTGGAAATTCCCGAACGCCGCCGCGTCGTCGAGGGCCGCGTTTATGTGCCTTTCGGCGAGCCGTACTCGCTCGGCGACGCCGGCGCCGGCGACGCGCCGTGGCCGCGCGTTATCCAGTATCTGGACTTCAACGCCATCGCCTTGTGGCTGAAGGCGGATGTGGCGCCGCTGGTCGTGCGGATGGACGCCGAAGAGGAGGACGGCTACCTCAGAAACTGGTCCGAACTGCCGTTTTCCGCCGACCGCCATCTTGCCTACGCGGTGCAGTGGTTTGCGCTGGCGCTGGCGGTGGTGGTGGTTTTTGTGCTGCTGAGTTTCAGCAAAAAAGCGGCGCGATGGTGGTGACGCCGCAGGCGCTGTCGCGCCTGAAACTGGCCGCGCTGATGGCCGCGTTCATCGGGCCGGTGCTGGTGGCGGTGGCGGTTTATCTGAACCCCGGCGCGTGGGCGCCGCCGGCGTCAAGCCACGGCGAGATTATTGAACCGGTGATTGTGCTTGATGAATTCCGGGCCGAGGTCGTTGGTGGTGCCGCTGCCGATGGCAGCGCCGATGCTGGCGATGCCGTTGGTGCCAGCGATGTCGGCAATGTTGGCGGTGCCGCCGCCGATGCCGCTGTCGCTGGTGCCGGCGATGCTGGTGATACTGGTGATGCTGGCGGTGCCGCCGATGCCACTGGTGTCGCTGGTGCCGGCGATGCTGGCGCCGTCGCCGGTGCTGCTGCTGGCGCCGATGCCAGCGGTGCCCATGCCGGCGCGCTGGACGCCGGCTTTTTCCGCGGCCACTGGACGCTGCTGCTGTGGGGCGGCGCCGACTGCGGCCTGGACTGCGAGGCCGGTCTTTTCAAGATGCGCCAGGCGCGCCTCGCGCTCGGCAGGCACCGCGGGCGGGTACGCACCGCGTACCTGCTGCCGCCGGGCGAGCCGCTGGATATTCGCCCGCCGCAGTTGCTGCGCCGTCATCCGCGGCTGGCCGTCGCCCGCCTGGGCGGCGATGCGCGCATTGTGCGCGCGCTGTCGGCGCTGGCGCCGGCGCGCGTGTACATCGTTGATCCGCACGGCAACCTGATGATGGGCTACGCCGCCGACGCAACGGCACGCGGCATCACCCGCGACCTGAAACACCTGCTGCGCGCCTCGCGCATCGGCTGACATGACATTGTTTGACAGACTGGCGAGGGTGTCGCTGGTTGTGGCGTTGGGCGTTGTCGTGCTCGGCGCGTGGGTGCGGCTGACCGATGCCGGTCTTGGATGCCCCGACTGGCCGGGCTGCTACGGGCAGTTGCTGGGCGTTCCCGACAGCGTGCCCGGCGCCGAACGCCCGCTTGATACCGGCAAGGCGTGGCGCGAAGTGTCGCACCGCTATCTGGCGGGCCTGCTCGGCCTGCTGATTTTTGCGCTGGCGGCGCTCGCCGTCATCCACCGCCGCGAGCCGGGGCGCCGTCTGTGGCTGCCGCTGGCGCTGGCGCTGGCCGTCGTCGGGCAGGCGCTGCTCGGCATGTGGACGGTGACCTTGCTGTTGCAGCCGCTGGTCGTCGTCGCGCATCTGCTCGGCGGCTTTGCGATTCTCGCGCTGCTGTGGTGGCTTTGTCTCGACCGGTTGTTCGCGCCGCCTGCGGAGGCATCCGCAATGGCGTTTGCAAATGCGCCGCCTGCGAAGACATCCGCAATGGCGTTTGCAAATGCGCTGTCTGCAAAGCCGTCCGTGATGGCGTTTGCAAAGGCATCTGCGAAGACATCCGCAACGCCGTCCGTCGAGCCGCTTGCGAAGGCGTTTGCCAAGTTGCCCGCGAAGACATCGGCGCTGGGCGCGGCGGTGATTGCCGGTCTGGTTCTGCTCGGCGGGCAGATTGCGCTTGGCGGCTGGACCAGCGCCAATTACGCGGCGCTGGCGTGCCCGGATTTCCCGCTTTGCAACGGGCAGTGGTGGCCGCAGGCCGACTTCGCCGACGGCTTCCGCCCGCGCGCCGCCGTCGGCGTTGACTACGAGCACGGCGTGCTCGAGAGCAAGGCGCGGGTCGCGGTGCACTTTGTTCACCGGCTCGGCGCGCTGCTGGTGACGGCATATCTGGCGTGCCTGCTGGCGGCGGTGTGCGCGGCGCGCCGCGCCGCCCGCAGGGCCGCCGCCGCGGTCGCGCTGCTGCTGGCGGCGCAGGTCGCGCTCGGCGTGTCCAATGTGGTTTTTCAGTTGCCGCTGGCGGTCGCCGTTTCGCACAACGCGGTCGCGGCGCTGCTGTTTCTGGCGCTGCTGGCGCTGGCGCGCGTGATACAATCATCGCCGCCTGATTCTGCCCCCGCTTCCGCCCGTACAGTCCGATGACGCCGACCTCCCCCGCCAACCTCGCCGACAAAAGCCTCCGCGGCGCATGGAAAGATTATCTTGAAGTCTGCAAGCCGAAAGTGGTGGCGGTGATGCTGTTCACCACGCTGGTCGGCATGCTGCTGGCGGCGCCGGTCGCGCTGCCGCCGCCGACGCTGCTGACGGCGCTGGCGGGCATCGCGCTGGTCGCCGGTTCGGCGGCGGCCATCAACCAGGTCGCAGACCACCGGATTGACGCGGTGATGCGGCGCACGCGCGCAAGGCCGCTGCCGGCGGGGCACCTGGAGCCGCGCCGCGTGCTGTGGTTTGCGGCGGTCATCGGCGTTGCCGGCGCGGTGATGCTGGCGCTGTGGGTCAACCTGCTGACGGCGGTGCTGACGGTGCTGTCGCTGGTCGGTTACGCCTTTGTCTATACCCGCTATCTGAAGTACGCGACGCCGCAGAACATCGTCATCGGCGGCGCCGCCGGCGCGACGCCGCCGCTGCTCGGCTGGACCGCCGCCACCGGCCAGGTGGATTTTCCGGCGCTGCTGCTGTTTCTGATTATCTTCGTCTGGACGCCGCCGCACTTCTGGGCGCTCGCGCTCTACCGCAAGGACGAATACGCCGACGCCGCCGTGCCGATGCTGCCGGTGACCCACGGCGAGGACTACACGCGCCTGCACATCCTGCTTTACACGCTGCTGCTGGCGCTGATTACGATGCTGCCGTTTGTGACCGGCATGTCGGGCGCGATTTACCTGTTTGCGGCCTTGCTGCTCGACGCGGTCTTCCTGTATTACGCCATTTCGCTGAAAGTCACGCGCAGCCGCGACAAGGCGATGGAGACCTTCGTCTTCTCCATCATCTACCTGCTGCTGCTGTTCGCGGCCCTGCTGCTCGACCGCTACCTGCTGCTGCTTTCCGCCTGAACACCATGACCTGGCTGAAATACCTCGCTTTGCCGCTCTGCATACTCGGCATCTCTTCGGGGCAGGTTCTTTTCAAGTTGTGCGCGGCGCGGCTGAAAGACGCCGGGCTTGTCGGCCTCCTCGGTTTTGAACTGTTCTACGCCACCATCGCGTTGTATGGGGTCGTGACTTTTCTGTGGATATGGGCGCTGCAGGATATCCCGCTGTCGCGCGCCTATGCGTTTCTGGCGATTTCGTTTGCCGTGGTGCCGCTGTTTTCCCGGATTTTTCTGGGCGAGGCGACGCCGCCCTTGTTCTGGGTCGGCAGCGCATTGATTGTTTCGGGGATTTTTCTGGTCGCGCGGGTATAAACCGGCGCCACTTTTCAGTATCCGGGTTTTGGCGCGAATGGAACCGGAAGAGGCCGCCGCGGAGAACTTCGGCGGGGGCGGGGCTTGTGTGGTGGTTCCCGACGGGCACTGGCCGAAGGCGTTGCCGGTGATTCGTGCGCTGGGCAAGGGCGGGCTGGATGTGTCGGTGTGCGCGCAGACGCGGTTGTGTCCGGCGTTGTTCAGCCGCTGGAGCGGGCGGTTGCGGGTTGTGCCCGGCGCCGGGGAACATCCCGAAGAGTGCGCGCAGGCGCTTGCGGCGCTGTGCGACGAACTGGCCGCGCACGGCGGCCCGCCGGTGCTGGTGCCGATGGAAGAGGAGTCCGCCGCGCTTTTTTACGACGCGCGGTTTCGCGGCAAGGCGTTGTTCCTGATGCCGCCGCGCGCCTCTTTCGACATGGCCTGCGACAAATTCAGGACCTTCAGCCTGGCGCGGCAACTGGACATTCCGGCGCCTGAAAGCCACTACCTCGCGACGCCGGACGACCTGCTGCATTTCCGCGACACGCACGGCGGCGCGGGCCGCGCGTGGGTTGTCAAGCCGGTTCGCTCTTCGGGCGCGCGCGGCGTCCGCTACGCGCTGCCTTCAACCGCGGCGGATTGCGAGGCGTATTTCCGCTCGTTCGGCGCGTGTCTTGTGCAGGAGCGGGTCGGCTCCGGCTTCATCGCGGTCGGCACCAGTTTTCTGTTCGACGCCGCCGGGCGCCGCGTCGCCGCGTTTTGCCATGACCGGCTCGACGAACATCCGCTGACCGGCGGCGCCAGCACCTACCGCATCAGCAGCCACCGCCCCGGCCTGCTGGCGATGGCGGAGAAACTGCTGGGCGCGCTGTCGTGGCGCGGGCTTGCGATGATTGAGTGGAAATACAATCCGGCGACGGAAGACTGCGCCCTGCTGGAAATCAACCCGCGGCTGTGGGGCAGCGTTGAATTGCCGGTTCGCGCCGGCGTCAATTTCCCGCTGCTTTACGCGCAGGCGTGCCTCGGGCGCGAGACGGCGCCGGTCGGCGAATACCCCCGCGGGCTGGCGTGCGGGTGGCTTGCGGGCGCGCTGCTTAATTTTTTCAGGCACGGCAGAAAGGTGTCGCTTGATTTGCCGCGCTACCAGGAGTGGGACGCCTCGGACATACGCGGCAGTTTGTCGTCGGTCGTGCTGCCGCCGCTGCAATATCTGCACCCCGTGTTCCGGAAGAAAACGGCGCGGTGAAAAGTTTCAGCCTGTTTCTGTTCGCCCACCAGGACGACGAGTTTCTGGCGCGGCCCTTTATCCGCGAGGAAATGGAGGGCGGGCGGGCGCCGCTGTTTTTCTACCTGACCGACGGCGAGACCGGCGCTGCCGACGGTTTGCGAAGAAACCGCGAGACCCTTGCCGCGCTGGCACACGCCGGCGTGGATGAAGAGGCTGTGTTTTTTGCCGGGACGCAGTGCGCGATTCCGGACGGGCGGTTGTTTCGGCATCTGCCCGTGGCGTGGGAGGCGCTGCTTGCGCGCCTGGACGAGCATCTTGGCGGCGCCCGCGTCGGGCGCATTGTCACCCTTGCCTGGGAGGGCGGCCACCACGACCACGATTGCGTGTCCGCCATCGCCCATTGCCTGGCGGCGAGACTGCCCGGGCACCCGGAGGTGCTGGAGATACCGTTTTACAACGCGCGCGGCGTGCTGCCGGGGCTGCCCGGTTTCAACGCGCCCGTTCCCGGCACGCCGCCGGCGCGGCGCAAGCGGGTGCGTTTCGGGGAGTTTCTGGCCGTGTGCCGGAGCGCGTGGTTTTACAAAACCCAGTTTCGCGCCTTCTGCGTGCTGCTGCCCTTTTTTGTTTTGTCGTATTGCCTGAAAGGCGGCGTTATGTACCGCGAGGCGACGCCGCCGGATGCCGCCGCGCGGCCCCATCCGGGCGTGCTGTGGTATGAGAAAAGATACCGGGTGTCTTTCGGCGAGGTCTCGGAGAAAATCCTCGAATTCCGGAAAGCCGCGGCGCCTGGCGCGGCACCTGAACGGGCGGCGTTGTGACGCTGTTTGCCGGCGTTGTCAGTCGGCGATGGCGTCGCGCAGTTGGGCGATGGCCTGGCTTTCTATCTGGCGGATGCGTTCGGGCGACACCTTGTGGCGTTTCG
This sequence comes from Gammaproteobacteria bacterium, assembly GCA_028817225.1. Taxonomy (NCBI): domain Bacteria; kingdom Pseudomonadati; phylum Pseudomonadota; class Gammaproteobacteria; species Gammaproteobacteria bacterium. The sequence goes on from JAPPQC010000056.1 coordinate 12,521, forward strand.
CCAGTTGTTGCAGCGTTGTCTTGTTGTCCGACAGCCAGCGCGCCTTGATGATTTCCAGGCTGCGCGGGTCGAGTTGCTTCATCGCCTCGAGCATCCGCCCGTGCTGGTATTCGTGCCACTGCGCCCGCTCCAGTGAATGCGCCGGGTCGGTTTCGGCGTCTTCGCTTTTCAGGTAGTCGGCGGGGGCGGCGCGGTGTTCGCCGTCGTCGCCCGGGGCGGGGTCGAAACTGACTTCCCTGCCGTTCAGGCGGTTTTCCATTTCCAGCACATCGGCGGGTTTGACGCCGAGGTCTTTCGCAACCTGCTCGACTTCCGCGCGGCTCATCCAGCCGAGGCGCTTTTTCTTGCCGCGCAGGTTGAAGAACAGTTTTCTCTGCGCCTTGGTCGTCGCCACCTTGACGATGCGCCAGTTGCGGATGATGAATTCGTGTATCTCGGCGCGTATCCAGTGCACCGCGAACGACACGAGGCGCACGCCGATGGCCGGGTCAAACCGCTTGATGGCCTTCAGCAGGCCGATGTTGCCCTCCTGCACCAGGTCGCCCAGCGCGAGGCCGTAGCCGAGGTAGCCGCGCGCCACCTGGATTACGAAGCGCAGGTTGTGAAGCGCCAGTTTGCGCGCCGCCTCGACATCGTTTTCCTCGTGGTAGCGAATCGCGAGGCGGCGCTCTTCCTCCGCCGCCAGCACCGGCACGCTGTAGGCCGCCGCGATGTAGGCGTCAAGGCTGCCGACCGGCGCCAGCGCCGTCGCCATCGGGTCTGTTTTTATCAGTTCCTTGTTCATTGGTCT
>JAPPQC010000057.1 GCA_028817225.1 Gammaproteobacteria bacterium
CGCCACGCCTTGACTTTCCAACCCGTTGCGCCGGACAATGCCGGGCGGCGGCGGGCGCGTAGCTCAGTTGGTTAGAGCACCATCTTCACATGGTGGGGGTCGCTGGTTCGAGTCCAGCCGCGCCTACCACGCCGCCTGCCATCGCACCTGCCACGCAACCCGCCATTCTGCGGACAACCCGCGCGGTCATCGCGGGCGTTGGGCGCGGTCTCAGACTTCAAGCGCGCCGCAGACGGTCAGGTGGTGGTCGTCTATTGTGCACACGGCGAAGTGGCCAAGCCCCGCCTCCTGCAACTGGTTTTCCACCTCCGCCGGCGTGAAGGCCGCCAGCAGCGAGTTGTGGAAGTCGCGCTGCAAAATCGGGTCTTCGTTGGCGGCGTGGCGTTTGACCAGCGCCTCGACCTGCGCCGGGTTGTCCGGGCGCGACAGGTCGGCGATGAAGACGCAGGCGCCGGGTTTGCCGAGGCGGCGCGCCGTGCGCCACAGCACCTGCGGGTCGTGCAGGTGGTGCAGCAGGCTGTTTGAGATGATGACATCGCAGGCGCGCTCCGGCAGCGGCATCTGCGGCAGCACCGCCAGCGCCGTGCGCACGCGCTCGCCGACGCCCGCCGCGTCAATCCGCCGTTGCGCGTGGCGCAGCATTTCGCGCGCGCCGTCCACTGCGGCAACGCGCGCGCGGCGGTGGAGTTTCGCCAGCCGCACGGCGATGTCGGCGTCGCCGCAGCCGAGGTCCACGGCGTCGAAGGCGCCGTCGGCGCCGCCGTCAACGGCGGGCGGGTGCGCGGCCAGGCAGCGCGTGAAATGGCGCATGATTTCCGAGTGCGCCTGCTCAAAGTCGGCGGTGGCGTAGGCGCGCGCCTGCGCGGCGTCGTCCATCAGTTCCGGTTCGGTGATTCTGTCCATCATGTCAGGGCAGCAGGCATTCGCCCTCAATCAAATCCTGGATGCTTTCGCGCAGGCGCACGAGGTGGGCTTCGCCGCCGTCCACGATGACCTCGGCGGGGCGTGTTCTTGAGTTGTAGTTGCCCGCCATCGAGAAGCCGTAGGCGCCCGCCGACAGCAGTGCCAGCAAGTCGCCGCGGCGCGCGTCCGCGAGATGCGCCTGGCCGAATGTGTCGCCGGTCTCGCAGACCGGGCCGACGACATCGAACGCCTGCGTCTCGCCGCCGCGCCGCCGCACCGCGACGATGTCGTGGCGCGCCTGGTACAGCGCCGGCCTCAGCAGATCGTTCATCGCCGCGTCCACCACCGCAAAGTCCTTGCCGCCGTTGCGCTTGCGGTGCAGCACGGCGGTCAGCAGCAGGCCCGCGCTGCCGGCCACCGCGCGCCCCGGCTCGGTGATGATGCGGTACGGGCGCCTGCCGACGGCGTCAACGACGGCGGCGATGTAGTCCTCGACCGGCGGCGGGCTGGCGTCCGGGTAGGCGATGCCGAAACCGCCGCCGATGTCGAGATGCGCGATGCTGACGCCGCGTTGCACGAGGCGGTCGGCGAGCGCGACGGTGGATTGCAGCGCCTCGCGGTAGGGCGCGATTTCGGAAACCTGCGAGCCGATGTGGCAGTCCACGCCGCGCGCGTTGAGCAGCGAACTGCGCTGTATCTCGTCGTACAGCGCCTCGGCCTCGGCGATGCCGACGCCGAACTTGCCGTCGCGCAGGCCGGTGGCGATGTACGGGTGGGTGTTGGCGTCCACATCCGGGTTGACGCGCACGGAAACCGGCGCGGCGCGGTTGATGTCGCCCGCGGCCTGCTCGATTTGCGCGAGTTCGGCGGCGGATTCAACATTGAAGCAGTGGATGCCGGCGCGCAGCGCCCGCTCAATCTCCCACGGTTGCTTGCCGACGCCGGAAAACACCACTTTGGCCGGGTCGCCGCCGGCCTTCATCACGCGCTCGAGTTCGCCGCCGGAGACAATGTCAAAGCCGCTGCCGAGCCGCGCCAGCACATCGAGCACGGCGATGTTGGAACACGCCTTGACGGCGTAGCACACCAGGTGGTCGCGCGCGCCGAACGCCGCGTTGATGCGCCGCCAGTTGTCCTCGATGCCGGCGCGCGAATACACATAGACCGGCGTGCCGAACTGGCGCGCGATGTCGTCAAGGGCGACGCCGTCAAGACGCAGGCGCCCGCCCTCGCGCCGCAGCCGGGGGCAGGCGTTGAACTCCTCGTTCATTGCTTGCGGGAATGTTCGTTTTCGTCGGGCAGGTAGAGGTCGCCGGTTTGCCCGCACGACGACAGCGCCGCGACAACCAGCAGCACGGCGAGCGCTGCGGGCAGCCGCACTGTCCGCCGCCGCTGCAAGCGCATTCGCGGCATTCGCGGCATTCGTGGTCGTGGTATAATCATGCCTCTTTCCAGTGTAACACCGGGGCAAAAAATGAACAAAAACCGCAGACAATTCCTGCACCGCAGTCTCGCCGCGCTGGCGGCGTCGCTGGCACCCGCCGCGCTGTCGGCCAACTGGCCGAAGGAGGCCTTTGAGACGACCGTCTTGCAGCAGGCGCTTGACATCATCACCGGCGGCGATGTGGAGCAGGGCGCCGTCACGCTGAAGGCGCCGGGCATCGCCGAGGACGGCGGCGCGGTGCGCGTCGAGGTGGAGACCGCGCTTGACAATGTGGAATCCATCACGCTGCTGGTCGAGAAAAACCCGGTGCCGCTGACCTCGCAGTTCATGCTGCACGGCCAGAGCCACGCCTACATCGCGACCAACCTGAAGGTGCGGGAAACCTCCGATGTCATCGCGCTGGTCAAGGCCGGCGGGCGTTATTACAGTGACCGCCGCACGGTGCGCGTAACCGCGGGCGGCTGCTCCTGAGGCCGCGCCGGTGGCCAAAACCATCAAGATGCGCGCGCGCCGCGACAACGGCGTCGTCGTCGTCAAGGCGCTGATTACGCACCCGATGGAAACCGGGCGCCGCCAGGACCGCGACAGCGGCGAGACGATACCCGCGCATTTCATCCAGAAAGTCGTCGGCGAGTACAAGGGCGAGAAGGTGTTCGAGGCGTACTGGGGAACGGGCGTTTCCAAAAACCCGTACATCGCCTTTCGCTTTGACGGCGGCGAGAAGGGCGGCAAGATCAAATTAAGTTGGGTGGACAACCTCGGGCAGTCGGACAGCCTCGAGGAAACCATCCAGTAACCCCGCCGCCCGTCCCGAAGGCCGCGACCGTTGTCCGGCGCCGACCCGCAGCCGCTGTGGCTTGACGCCCGCGACGCCGATGGCGCGCGCGGCGCGGTTATCCTGCTGCACGGCCTCGGCGCCAACCACGAAGACCTGGTGCCGCTCGCCGACGGCGTTTCGCCCGGCTGCCGCGACCGCCTGACTTTTGTCGTGCCGCGCGCGCCGCTGCGCCGCATCACCATCGCCGGCGGGCTGACGGTGCCGGCGTGGTTCGACATCCACACCTACGGCGACAACGGCGAGGAGGACTGGCGGGGGCTGGACGAGACGCGCGCCGCGCTGGACGCATTGCTCAAGACATTGGCGCGGCGCGGGCTGCCGCCGGAGCGCGTCGTCATCGGCGGTTTCTCGCAGGGCGGCGCCGCGGCGCTGCATTACCTGTGCCGCAACCCGAACGCGCTGCGCGGTGTGTTTGTGCTGTCGGGGTGGTTGCCGCGCGGCGAGCAGTTGCCGCCGTCGCCGCGCACGCCGGTGCTGCTGGTGCACGGCAGGCTCGACCTGACGCTGCCGGTGCATTACGCGCGGCTGTCGCGCCACCGCCTGGAAGAGGCCGGTTTCCGCGTCGAGTGGCACGAACACGCGCGCCTCGGCCATTCGGTGGACGCGAAGGTGCTGGCCGTGCTGTCGCAGTGGCTGGACGGCCTCTTCGGCGACGACTGACGGCGTGATGCTTTACGCTTGTGTCTGCCGCGCCGCGCTTTGCGGCGGCGGCTGACGGCGCCGCGCGCCACAGTTGCGGTTGCGCCTGCGCCTACGGCGGCGGCGCGCCGGCCAGGTAGTCGCGCGCGGCGGCGATTTGCTTCTCGACCGACTCCGGCGCCGCGCCGCCTTCGGTCTGCTTCATCCGCAACGACTCCTCGGGTTGCAGCACCGACGCGATTTCGCCGGCCTGCGGGCACAGTTTCGAGAATTCCTCCGCCGTCAACTGGTCGAGCGAGCGCCCGCTGTCGGCGGCCAGTTTGACCGCCGCGGCGACGGCGCGGTGGGCGTCGCGGAAAGGCACCTTCAGCGACACCAGATGGTCGGCGAGGTCGGTGGCGGTCGAGAAGCCGCCCTGCGCGGCGTCGCGCATGCGTTCGCGGTTGACCTTGATGGCCGGCATCATGTCGGCCATGATGGCGGCGCAGTCGAGCGTCGTGTCGAGCGCGTCGAACAGGATTTCCTTGTCTTCCTGGTTGTCGCGGTTGTAGGCGAGGGGCTGCGCCTTCATCAGCGCCAGCAGCGCCGTCAGCGCGCCGACAACGCGCGCGCTCTTGCCGCGCACCAGTTCGGCCACATCCGGGTTCTTCTTCTGCGGCATGATCGAGGAGCCGGTGCAGAAACGGTCGGCCAGCGCGATGAAGTTGAACTGCTGCGACGACCACAGCACCAGTTCCTCGCAGAACCGCGACAGGTGCGTCATCAGCAGCGCGCACGCCGCGCAGAACTCAATGGCGAAGTCGCGGTCGGACACCGCATCAAGCGAGTTGGCGGACACCGCGCCGAAGCCGAGCAGCGCGGCGACATGGCGGCGGTCTATCGGGTAGTTGGCGCCGGCGCAGGCGGCGCTGCCGAGCGGCAGCACATTGATGCGCGCGCGCACTTCGCCGAAGCGCGCGTCGTCGCGCCTGAGCATCTCGAACCACGCCATCAAATGGTGGCCGAAAGTGACCGGCTGCGCCACCTGCAAGTGCGTGAACGCCGGCATCACGCTGGCGGCCTCGCGCTCGGCGACGGCGACAATCCCGGCCTGAAGCCTGCGTATCTCGGCGCGCATCACGCCCGTCTGGCGTTTCAGGTAAAGCCGCAGGTCGGTCGCGACCTGGTCGTTGCGCGAACGCCCGGTGTGCAGTTTCTTGCCGGCTTCGCCGACGGTCTCGATCAAACGCGCCTCGATGTTCATGTGCACATCTTCAAGCGATTCCTTCCAGTCAAAGCGGCCTTCCTCGATTTCGGCGCGTATCGCCTGCAGCCCGCGCGTGACGGCGCGCGCCTCGTCGGCGCTCAGCACGCCGGCGCGCTCAAGGGCGGCGGCGTGCGCGATGGAACCCTCAATGTCCTCGGCGTAAAGCCTGCGGTCGCAGTGCACCGACGCCGTGAAACGCTCGACGCGGCGGTCGGCGGCCCCGCCGAAGCGGCCCCGCAATGCGCCGGATTCTCGTTGCTTTTTGCTCATGGGTGGCGTGTCTCGTCGGTTTCGTCTATGATGGCCGCGCTCCAGACGCGGATTTCCGCGCCCTTCCGGGCACCATAATACCAACAACAGAGAAAACCGAAAATGCGGCCCCCATCCCGGCGGGATGAGGACAGCGCGCGGCCAACGCCCCTGAACCGGGCCACTCTGAAAAGAAGCCTGTACCTGCTTTGCGGAATTGCATTCGCCGCCGCCTCAGCCCTGCTTGCAATTTATGCCGCGGCGCCGCCGCGCACCGGCGCCGCGCGCTGGCTCGACCTTGTGCTGCTGGTGCAACTGGCCGCCTGCGCCGCCGCCGGCGCCGGCCTGCGGCTGCTGTGCCGCGCCGGCGCCAGGCGCGGCGGCGCGGCCCCGGCCCCGGCGCCGCCCCGCGACGACGCCGGCGGCGAGGTCCTACTGCACCGTATTCGCTACCATTTTCTGTTCAATACCCTGAATGCGACCATCAGTCTAATCAAGCCGCATCCCGAACTCGCCGAGGCTAATCTGGGCAATCTGTCTGAAATTTTCAGGATGATGCTGTTCCAGGAAACACAAACCTCGCTGGCCGAGGAAATACGGATGGCGCAATGCTATGTGGAGATGGAGCGCCTGCGGCTGGGGGATCGGCTGCGGGTGGAATGGCGCCTTGACTGCGGCGACACCGCGCGCATACGGGTTCCGTCCATCATGTTGCAGCCGTTGATTGAGAATGCAATCTACCACGGCGTCGAGACCCGCGTCGCCGGCGGCACCGTGCGTGTCGCCGTGACCGGTGCCGGGCGCCGCCTGGTGTTTGACATTCGCAATCCCGTCAACGACGGCGGACGCCACCGCCGGCGCGGCAACCGCGTCGCGCGCAACAACATCCGCCTGCGCCTGGCGCAGGCATACGGCGGCGACTTTGTTTTTGACGACGAGCGGCGAACGCAGGAATACCGCGTAAAAATCAACATTCCCCTGGAGAAAGAAAATGATACGCATACTAATCGTGGATGACGAGAAATACGCCTGTGAGCGGCTCAGCAAGATGGTCGGCGATGTGCCGGGCTGTTATGTGGCCGGGCACGCGGGCAACGGCCTGGACGCCGTGCGCAAGGTGGACGAACTGGATGTGGATGTGGTGCTGATGGACATCCACATGCCCGGCATGGACGGCCTCGAGGCCGCCTACCACATCCGCGGCACCGACCGCCCGCCGCAGGTGATCTTCACGACCGCCTATGTGCAGCACGCCTTCGCGGCGTTCGGCCTCGACGCCGCCGGCTACCTGCTGAAGCCGGTGATGCGCGAGCAGTTGCAGAACAAACTGGAACTGCTGCAATATCACCGCGGGCCGCTGGAGGTGCGGGAGCCGTCGCCGTACGGCAGGACGCGCAGCCATCTGTACTGCCGCGTCGGCAACGCGCTGGAGTTGATTGCCATCAAGAACATCATCATGTTCAAGTCCGACCACAAGTACACGGTGGTCTATCACACCGGCGGGCGCAACCTGATTGACGACCCGCTGAGGAACCTGGAGCAGGAGTTCGGTGACCGCATCATCCGCATCCACCGCAACGCGCTCGTCAACAAGGAGTTCATCGAGTCTTTTGAAAGGGATTCAAAGGGGCGCGTGTCGGTGGCGCTGAAGGGCTTTCGCAAGAAATTCCCGGTCAGCAGGCGCCATGTGCCGGGGCTGCGCGAGTTCATGAAGCAGTTTGAGGTGTACCTGAGCGCGAGGAACGAGCATGTCATCCGGCGCGGCGGATAAAGCCGCGCGCATAGCAACGGAAAGGCCGCCTTTGGGCGGCCTTTCTTTTGTCCGGGCGGGCCGGGCGGGCCGGGCGGCTTTCCCGACGCCGGGCGTCGGTGCCGATGTCCCGGATTTCCCGAAAGCGGGAATCCGGCGCCTTTTCCGGTTTTTCGCCCGGTTCTTTATACTTGGCCGATGCACGCAACCATTCGTATTGCCACGCGCAAGAGTCCGCTGGCGCTGCGCCAGACGGAATTGGCGGCGGCGGCGCTGCGGGCGCGGTTTCCGGAACTGCGGGTCGAAACCGTGCCGATGACGACGCGCGGCGACACGGCGCGGCGCACTGCGGACACGCACGCGGCGCAGACTGACACGCACGCGGCGCACGCGGCACCCGCCGGCGGCAAGGGGCTGTTCACCAGGGAACTGGAGCGCGGCCTGCTGGACGGGCGCGCCGACATCGCGGTTCACTCAATGAAGGATGTGCCGGGGCAACTGCCCGGCGGCCTGGTCATCGCGGCGGTGATGGCGCGTGAGGACGCCTCCGATGTGTTGGTCTGCAACGCGCACGACAGCCTTGAACAACTGCCGGACAACGCCGTCATCGGCACCGCCAGCCTGCGCCGGCAGTGCCAGATACGCCACCGCTACCCGCGCCTGTCGGTCGCCGAACTGCACGGCAATGTCGGCACCCGCCTTGCAAAACTTGATGCCGGCGAATACGACGGCCTGATTCTGGCCGGCGCCGGCCTCAAGCGGCTCGGCCTTGATGCGCGCATCCGCCGCACGCTGCCGCACGATGTCAGCCTGCCCGCCGTCGGCCAGGGCGCCATCGGCATTGAATGCCGCGCCGGTGACGACGCGGTGTTGCCGTTGGTGCGCGCGCTGGACGATGCGCCGACGCGCGTTTGCATTGAGACCGAACGCGCGCTGGCGCGGCGCCTCGGCGCCGACTGCCGCTGGCCGCTGGCGGCCCATGCGTCGCTGCACGGCGGCGTCTTGCGTTTGCGCGCGCTGGTCGGCGACATCGCCGGGCGGCGCATGCTGCGCGATGAACGCGACGGCGCGGCGCACGACGGCGCACAACTGGCCGCCGCCGCCGCCGAGGCGCTGCTGTCGCAGGGAGCGGGCGAGTTGCTTGCGGCGTTTGCTGAACAGGCTGCCGCGCCATCGTCCGCCGGCTGAACGATGTCGCCGCATTCGCCGTTTGGGAACCCGCGCACGATGGCCGCGCGCCCGGCGCATTTTCCCGGTTGAACAATGTCGCCGCGCCCGCCGCTTGAGAATCTGCGCGTGATGGTCACCCGTCCGGTGCATCTTGCCGGGCATTTGTCGGCGCTGCTTGAACGGGCCGGCGCCGATGTGATTCGCCGTCCGTGCATGGAGATTGTGGATTGCGGCGAGACGCCCGAAAACCTTGCGCTGGTGCGCGATTTGCGGCGTTACCGCCTGGTTGTGTTCGTCAGCCGCAACGCGGTCGAGGCCGGGTTCAACCTGCTGCGCGTCGCCGGTGTTTCGCTGCCGGCGGATGTGCCGGTCGCCGCGGTCGGCGTCAAGACCGGCGAGCGTCTTGCGCTTGAAGGTGTCGCAAGTGTCGTCAATCCGGTGCGGGCCGCGGGCAGCGAGGCGCTGCTGGAAACCGCCGCGGTCAGGAATCTCGACAGCGGCAGCGTGCTGGTGTTTCGCGGCGAGGGCGGCAATGAATTGCTGGCAAACACGCTGCGCGCGCGCGGCGTCGAGGTGGATTACGCCGAGGTGTACCGGCGGCGCAAGCCGTCCGGCGTGCGGCTGCTGTTCGGCACGCCCGACGACCCGGATGTGATCCTGTCGGCAAGCGCCGAGAGTTTGCAGAACCTGTCCGACCTCACCGCGCCGGCGTCGCGCTACGCGCTGACCGCCATCACGGTGGCGCTCGGCAGCGCGGCGATGGCCGGTTTGCACGAGCACCTCGGCTTTCGCACGCCGCCCGTCATCGCGCGCAGCCCGGTGGACGAGGACATGCTCGACGCCGTCGTCCGCTGGTGGCGCAAACACTGACCGCGCCGCCCGGCGCGGCGTGCTCTTGTGGCGTGCTCTTATAATGGCGCGATATGACTTTGCGTAAATGGATTGTGCCGGTTTTGGCGGCGGTCGCGGTGTCGGCGACTGCGTTGGCATGGTGGCTGCGCGATGCGCCGTGGCCGGCGATGATGACCGATTGGTTCGCCGCCGCGCCGCCGTCCGCGCCCGATGATGCCGGCGCACAGGATGAAGCGCGCGCCGCCGCGCAGGCCGAGGCGCGGGCCGAAGCACAGGCCGAAGCGCTGGCCGAACGGCGGCGGCAGGCGGAGCAGGCCGCCGCCGAACTGGAACGCCGTCTGGCATCCGCCGAAGAGCGCGCCGCGCATCTGCGCGAAACGCTGACATGGGCCGGCCTGGATGAGCGACTGTCGGCGGCGCGGCGTCTGCTTGAAATCGCGCACGCGCCGGACAAGGCGCTGGAACTGTTGCAGCGCACTCTGCGCGAAATCGAGACGATGCCCGGCATGGAGGCGGCGCGCGACGCGCTGAACGATGACATCGCGCGGCTGACCGAATACGCGGCCCAATCACCGCGCCGCGCCGTGCCGCTGATTGGCGAACTGCTGGCGATGCTGGAACCGGTCAGTGGCGCGGACGCGGACACGGGCGCCGGGCCGGAACCCGCGCTCGCCAATGGCGCGAACACAGGTGCAAACAACGGCAACACCGACACCGATTCAGGCTATTGGAGCCGCTTTCTCGCGCGCCTGCCGGAGCAGTTGAAGGCCGCTGTGCGCGTCGAGCGACGCGCCGCGCCGTCGCCGGACAACACGCGGCTGCTGCGCCACCTGCTGATGCGCGCGCGTCTTGCGGCGCTTGAAAACGACGCGCAGGCGTTTGACGCGCTGACCGGCGATGCCGCGCGGCTGGCCGCCGACAGCGACGACGATGCGGCGCTGCGCGACGGCTTGGCGCATCTGCGTTCGCTTGAGATGCAATGGCGCCCGCCGTCAATCGGCGCCGCGTTCGGGCCGCCGCCTGCGGAGGCGCGATGAAACGGCGGTTGATTGGTGATGCGTCGGTGCACTGCGAGCACCGGGCGCCGCCTGCGGAGGCACAATGAAACGGCTGCTGTTGTTGCTGACATTGCTCTTTGCGGGCGTCACCGCGGTGGTGCTGTTGTCGTTGCAGTATCCGGGCGAGGTTGTCGTCACCGCGGGCGAGTGGCGCGTCGCCGCCGCGTGGGGTGTCGCGGTGCTGTCGCTGGCGGGTGCGTGGCTGGCGTTGTGGCTGTTGTCGCGGTTGCTGTCTTCGGTGTGGCATCTTCCGGGGCGGTTGTTCGCCGGTCATCAGAGTTATTACAAGAGGCGCGCGTCGCGGCGTTTTGCCGGCGCGCTGCTGGCGTATATCGCCGGCGACTACGCCGCCGCGTACAAACCGCTGTGGGAAGTCGCCAACACGCCCGGCGACGCGGCGCAGCGCGCGGCCTGTCTGCTGGCGGCGCGCTGCGCGCTGCGCTGCGGCAACGACGACGGCGCGCGCAAGGCGCTGGCGCTGGCCGCGCAGTGGCGTCCGGCGGGCCGCGCCGAGGCGGCGATTGAGGCCGAACTCGCGGCGCGCACGGCGGCGGCAACGCCTGACAATGCGCCGCCGGATGGCGACGACGGCGTGAAAAGCCAATAACAGCGCGTCGCCGGATGGCGAGGACAACGCGAAAGGCCAATCGGCGCGCCGCCGAATGGCGGAGACATGGCGGAGACGGCGCAAAGGGCCGATAACGCCGCGCCAGATGACGCCGCGCGTTCATCCTGTATAATCGCGCAATGAACGCACCCGCCCATTCGAGGCGCTTTTTCATTTTCCTGTTGCTGCTGGGTTTCTGGCTTGTCATCTCCGGCCACTACGGCGCGCTGCTGGTGTCGCTGGGGGCGGCCAGCGCGGCGCTGGTCACGGTGCTGTCGGCGCGCATGGGCGTTGTCGGCGCCGGCCTGCACCGGCCCGGTTTTTACCTGAAACTGCCGTTCTACGCGCTGTGGCTGCTGTGGCGCATCATCGTCGCGAACTGCGATGTGGCGCGCCGCATCCTGACGCCGAAACTGCCCATCAGCCCGTGTTTTGTGGATGTTGCGGCGGTGCACGACGACGCGCTGCTGCGCGTTGTCCAGGCCAACTCGATCACGCTGACGCCCGGCACCATCAGCGCCGACTTTGACGGCGACACCATCCGCGTGCACGCGCTGACCGAAGAGGGCGCGGAGAAACTGCGCGCCGGCGGGTTTGCAAAACAGGTCGCGCATCTGACGCGGCGGAGGGCGCAATGACAACGCCGGACGCGGCGCTCGACATCATCGTCGGCGTGATACTGGTCGCGCTGCTGACGGCGATGCTGCTGGTGCTGATACACACGGCGCGCGCGCGCCGCCTGTTTGACCAGGTGCTCGCAATCAATGTGTTCGGCACGCTGTCCATCGCGCTGATTGCGGCCATCGGGCTGCTGTCGCGGCGCGATGTCTTCGTGGACATCGCGCTGTTGTATGCGCTGGTCAATTTTGTCGCGACCATCGCCATTTTGCGGTTGTTCAGCAAGCGCAGGCTGCGGTGGCCGGGGCCGCGCGGGGACGGCGATGAACCCGCTTGACATCGCCGCCGGGGTGCTGGCGGTTTCGGGTTGCGCCTTTGTGCTGATCGGCGCCATCGGCATGCTGCGGATGCCGGACTTCACGACGCGCGCGCACGCCGCCGGGCTGATTGATGTGTTCGGCACGATGCAGATACTGATTGCGCTGGCGCTGTTGTCGGGGTCGGGCGCGGGCGCGCTGAAAATCGGGCTGATCATCGTGTTTCTGCTGGTGACCGCGCCGGCGGCGATTCACGCGATTTTCAAGACTTATCTGCACAGCAACCCGGAACCATGAGCGGCCAACTGCTGGGGTGCGCGCTGCTGACGCTGTCCGCCGTTGCCGCGGTCATCATCGCGCGCACCGACAACCTGTTTTCGGCGGCGTTTCTGGCCGGCATATCCAGTTTGCTGACGGCGGCGCTGTTTCTGTCGCTCGACGCGCCCGATGTCGCCTTCACCGAGGCCGCGGTCGGCGCCGGCGTCAGCACCATCTTCTTTCTGACGACCATCGCCGCGAGCGGCAGGCAGTATGCCTACGCGCCGTCGCGCCGGGTGCTGGGGCTGGTGCTGGCGGCGGCCACCGGCTGGCTGCTGTTTTATTCGATGCTGGATTTTCCGTGGCTGGGCGATGCGTCGCTGGCGCTGCACGACCATGTCGCGCGCTACTACATCAAGCATTCCGCCGCCGAGGTCGGGCCGCCGAATGTCGTGACTTCGGTGCTGGCGAGTTACCGCGGGCTGGACACACTGGGCGAGGTCTGCGTTATTTTCACCGCCGGCGTCGGCGTGATGATTGTGCTGGAGCGGTTCGGGCAATCGGGGCAATCGGGGCGGCGCGGGGAAGGGTAAGGTGGCGTTCATCACCCGCAACCCGATTCTGCGCGAGACCGCGCACACGCTGGCGCCGACGACGCTGCTCTACGCGCTGTATGTGCAGTTTCACGGCGACTACGGGCCGGGCGGCGGCTTTCAGGCCGGCGTTATTTTCTCGGTCGGGCTGATACTCTACGCGCTGACTTACGGCATCGAGAAGGCGCAGACGGTGCTGTCGCGGCGCACCGCCGAGGTGCTGTCGGCGTTCGGCGTGCTGCTCTACGCGCTGACCGGCGTCGCCTCGCTGCTGCGGGGCGCGGCCTTTCTCGACTACTCGGTGCTCGCGCAGCAGCCGCTGTCGGGGCAGCACATCGGCATCTTCGCGATTGAACTCGGCGTCGGCGTCACCATCGTCGGCGTCGTCATGCTGGTTTTCTATCTGCTGACGGACGCGGGGGAGCCGGCGTGATGGAGAGTCTGCTGCAGGGTTACCACCACCTCGCCGTCGTCTTTCTGATGATGACGGGTTTTTACATCATGATCGCCTACGACAACCTGGTCAAGAAACTGATCGGGCTGAACCTGCTGCAAGTCTCGATCTTCATCTTCTTTATCCTGATGGGCAAGGTCGGCGGCGGCAGCGCGCCGGTGCTGGCGCCCGGCATCGAGGTGTACGCCAATCCGCTGCCGCATGTGCTGATTCTGACGGCGATTGTCGTCGCCGTCGCCTCGACCGCGCTGGGGCTGGCGCTTGCGATTCGCATCAGCCGCGTCTGCGGCAGCCTCGACGACCGCCTCATCGCCCATCTCGAACGCGACGAGGACTGATGTCCGCGACCGTCACCGACACGCTGCTGGCGCAACTGCCGATGTTGCTGGTGGTGGCGCCGCTGATTGCCGCGGCGCTGTGCCTGCTGGTGCGCGACGCGCGGCTGGTGTGGTGGCTGGCGATGGCCGTCAGCGCCGCCGCGCTGGTGTTCAGCGTGACGCTGTTTGTTCGCACCGGCGGCGGCTTGGTGCTTGAATACGCGGTCGGCGGCTGGCAGCCGCCGTGGGGCATCGCCTACAAGGTCGCGCCCGTCAACGCGCTGATGGCGCTGGTGCTGAGCACGGTTTTTCTGGCTGGCGTCGTCTATGCCGGGCGCAGTTTCGGGCGCGAACTGCGCGGGCGCCGCTTGCAGCCGGTTTACAGCGCGCTGCTGATTTGCCAGTCCGGTTTTTTCGGCGTCGCGATGACCGACGACCTGTTCAACATCTTCGTGTTTCTGGAGATGGCCTCGATTGCGGGTTACGCGCTGGTGGCGTCGGCGCGCACGCCGCGCGCGCTGACGGCGGCCTTTCGCTACCTGCTGATGGGCACCACCGGCGCGGCGCTGTTTCTTCTCGGCATCGGCTATCTCTACCTCGTGACCGGCACGCTGAACCTGTCGGACATGGCGCCGCGTTTGCAGCCGGCGCTGGGTTCGCCCGCCGTCGTCGCCGCGCTCGGCTTCATCGGCGCCGGGCTGCTGCTGAAGGCCGCGCTGTTTCCGCTGCATCTGTGGCTGCCGAACGCCTACGCCCATGCGCCGTCGGCGATCGCCGCGGTGCTGTCCGGCACCGGCACCAAGGTCGCGCTGTACATATTGATTCGGCTGTTGTTCGGGGTTTTCGACGCGGCGTCGTTTTCGGCGGCGCTGCCGGATGTGATGATGGTGCTGGCGCCCGCCGCCATCGTCGCCGGCTCCGGCCTCGCCATCTTTCAGCGGCAGGTCAAGCGCATGATGGCGTATTCCAGCGTCGCCCAAATCGGCTACATCGTGCTCGGCGTCGCGCTGGTTACGCAGACGGGGCTTGCCGCCGGGCTGGTGCACCTGTTCAACCACGCGATCATCAAGGTCTCGCTGTTCATGGCGCTCGGCTGCGTCGTCTATCGCGCCGGCGCCTGCCGTCTTTCCGACCTGGCCGGGCTGTCGTCGCGGATGCCGTGGACGGCGGCGGCCATCGTCGCCGGCGCCGTCAGCCTGGTCGGGCTGCCGCTGACATCGGGTTTTGTCAGCAAGTGGTATCTGGTCAGCGCGGTGCTGGAGGCCAACCTGTGGCTGCCGGCGTTTGTGATACTCGCCGGTTCGCTGATGAGCGCGGCCTACGGCTGGCGGCTGGTCGAGGCCGCGTATTTTCGCGGCGCTGAAGGCGGCGCGGGCCGTGTGAGCGGCGAGGGCGGCGTGAGCGGCGAAGGCGCGTCGGGCAACGAAGACCGCCGCGCCGCGGAAGACGACAACGGCGGCGACGGCAAGACCGCCGAAGCACCGCCGGTCATGCTGCTGACGACATGGGCGCTGATTGCGCTGAACTTTTTTGTCGGCGTCAACCCGTCGTGGCTGACGCGGGCCTGCCTCGGCATCGCCGGGACGCTGCTGGGCTGAGCACCTGCGCGCATGACGGCGATGATCACAAACGAGACGCTGCTGATGGCGTGCATCGCAAGCCCGTTCGCGCTGGCGGCGCTGACGGTGCTGTTCCACCGCGTGCCCGCGCTGCGCGACGCGCTGAACCTGCTGACGCCTTTTGTCGCGCCGGCGGCGCTGCTGCTGCTGGCGGGCGGGCCGGCGTCGCTGCAACTGACGCAAATCGTGCCGGGCGCCGGCATCGCTTTCGCGCCGGAGCCGGTGGGGCTGGTTTTCGCCGGCCTCGTGTGCGTGCTGTGGCCGGTCAGCATGCTGTATTCGCTGGCGTATCTGTATCAGAACCGCGCGCCCAGGATGACTTCGTTTCTGGTGTATTACAACCTCTCCATCGGCTGCGCGCTGGCGGTGGCGTTTGCCGGCAACCTGCTGACGCTGTTCATCTTCTACGAGGTGCTGACTTTCTGCACCTACCCGCTGGTCACGCACAGCCGCAGCCGCGAGGCGCTGGCGGCGGGGCGGTTTTATCTGGCCGTTCTGGTCGGCTCCTCGACGCTGCTGCTGCTGGCGGCGATGGTGTGGATATACCTCGCCGCCGGCACGCTGGACTTCGTTCCCGGCGGCATTCTCGACGGGCGCATCGGCGATGAGCAGGTCAAGTGGCTGCTGCTGCTGGTGGTGTTCGGCGCGTCGAAGGCGGCGGTGATGCCGCTGCACGGCTGGCTGCCGCGCGCGATGGTCGCGCCGGTGCCGGTCAGCGCGCTGCTGCACGCGGTGGCGGTGGTCAAGGCCGGCGTCTTTGCGATTGTCAAGATCATCCTCTACATCTTCGGCGTTGATTTGCTGGCGGGCGCGGGGGCCGGCGACTGGCTGGTTTATATCGCCTCGTTCACAATCATCGCCGCGTCGGTTGTCGCGCTGCGCCAGACCAGCCTGAAAAAAATGCTGGCCTGGTCAACCATCGGCCAACTCTCCTACATTCTTCTCGGCGCCGCGCTGCTGAAGCCGGCGGCGCTGCTGGGCGCGGTGCTGCATCTGCTGGCGCACGGCTTCGGCAAGATTACGCTGTTTTTCGCGGCGGGCGCGATTCAGACGGCGAGCGGCAAGACCCGGCTGGATGAAATGCGCGGCATTGGCCGCGCGATGCCGTGGACGATGGGGCTGTTCACGGTCGCGGCGCTGGTGATTGTCGGGCTGCCGCCGCTGGCGGGTTTCAGCAGCAAGTGGTTTCTGCTGGAGGGGTCGGTCGCGGTCGGCGGCTACCTGCCGGCGGCGGTGCTGATTGCCGGCAGCGCGCTGAGCGCGGCATACCTGGCGCCGGTGATATACCGCGCTTTCTTTGTGGCCGAGGCGCCGGTGGCGGATGTGCGGCGGCCCGCGGCGCGGCGCGAGGCGCCGACGGCGATGCTGATTGCGATGCTGCTGCCGGCGCTGATGTGCGCGGTGCTGTTCTTCGCGGTGGACGCGGTGGCCGGGTTCACCGCGGCGGTGCCGGGGTTCTCCGCCGGAGATGCCGGAGGCGCGCCGTGAACCGGTATTGTTTGACTGGGGCGGGGCGTGCTGTGGGTTTGGAAACGCCGTTGCCTGTGCCTGGGGCGGGGTGCGCTGTGGGTTTGGAAACACCGTTGCCTGTGCCTGGGGCGGGAGGTGTGTTGTGGACCTGAAACCGCCGTTGCCCGCGATTGTTGCGGGCGTTGTGCTGATTGTTCTGCTGGAATTTCTGGTCGGCGGCTATTCCGGTTACGGTTTCGGCTTTTATGCGTGGTTTGGTTTCGGCAGTTGCGTCGTGCTGATTGTCGCGGCGCTGGCGCTTGGCAAGGTGCTGAAAAGAAAGGACGACTATTATGATGCGCGCGCCGATGGGCCTGATGACGGACGCGATGACAGGCGCGATGCCGGGCAGGGCGACCGGCGCGACAGCGGCGCGGCGGAGCGGCGATGACGGACTGGCTGATTCCCCCCGGCTTCATCATGCTGGCGGCGGCGCCGCTGGCGTGTTTTGTCGGCGCCGCCAAAAGGCTGCTGCTGCTGCCGCCGCTGGCGATGCTGCTGCTGGCGGCGCTGCTGCCGGAGGGCGCCGCGCTGCACTGGCGCTTCATGGGTTACGACATCACGCCGCTGCAGGTGACGCCGCTCGGACGGCTGTTTGCCGTCACCTTCTCGGTGATGACGCTCGGCGGCATGATGTTCGCGATGCGGCAGGCGAAGAAGAGCGAACTGGCCGGCGCGTCGCTGTGCGCGGGCGGCGCGGTGACGGTTTCGTTGTGCGGCGACTTCATCACATTTTTCATCTTCTGGGAGTTGATGGCGATTGCCTCGACGCTGATTGTCTTCGCCGCGGCGACGCCGGCGTCGGCGGCGGCGGGCCGGCGCTACCTGCTGCTGCACATACTGGGCGGCGTCGTGCTGCTGTACGGCATCGCCGGGCTGGTCGGCGAAAGCGGCGACGCCTCGCTGCGCGCCGTCGCGCCGGCGGCGTTTCACGAATGGATGATACTGGCCGGCGTGCTGCTGAACGCCGGCGCGCCGCCGCTGTCGGCGTGGGTGGCCGACGCCTACCCCGAGGCCAGCCCCGGCGGCACGGTGTTTTTGTCCGCGTTCACGACGAAGTCGGCGGTGTTCGCGCTGCTGGCGGTGTTCGCCGGCAGCGATATTCTGGTGCCGATCGGGTTGTACATGATTTTCTACGGCATCGTCTATGCGCTGCTTGAAAACGACATGCGCCGCATTCTCGCCTACAGCATCGTCAACCAGGTCGGCTTCATGGTGGTGGGCGCCGGCATCGGCACCGAACTGGCCGTCAACGGCGCCGCCGCCCACGCCTCCGCGCACATCATCTACAAGGCGCTGCTGCTGATGTCGGCGGGCAGCGTTCTCTACATGAGCGGGCGCAGGAAGTGCGACGAACTCGGCGGCCTCTACGCGACGATGAAGGTGACGACGATTTGCGGCGTCGTCGGCGCCGTCTCGATTTCGGCGATGCCGCTGACATCGGGCTTTGTGTCGAAGGCGCTCATCAGCGAGGCCGCGCACGGCGCCGCGATGACCTGGACCTGGCTGCTGCTGGTGGCGGCGTCGGCGGGCGTTTTTCTGCACGCCGGCATCAAGTTTCCGTGGTTTGTGTTTTTCCGCAGAAAGCCCGCCGGCGACGAGCCGGACGACCCGCCGGTCAACATGCAGTTGGCGATGATTTTCTTCGCGCTGCTGTGCCTGGCGGTCGGCGTCTTTCCGCCGCTGCTGTACGGGTTGCTGCCGCACCCGGTTGATTACGCGCCCTACGCCGGCACGCATGTCGCGGCGCAACTGGAACTGCTGCTGCTGTCGGCGCTGGCGTTTTTCGTGATGCTGCCGCTGCTGAAGCGCACGCCGACCATCAGCCTCGACACCGACTGGTTCTACCGCAAACTGCCGGCGCTGTCCGGCGCGCTCGCCGCGCCGGCGGCGGCGGCGCTGCGGCGCGCGTGCGCCGGGCGCGCGCCGGGCCGGGCGCTGTGGCCGGCGCTGGCGGCGCTGGCGCAGCGCGACAGCGCGCGGCTGTCGGTCTTCATCGTCGTCGTCCTCGCCGCCCTCGCGGCGTTTTTGCTGCTGCATTACTGACGGGCCGGCGGCGCGCGGGACGGCCCTTGCGGCGAGCGCCTGCAAAACATCCCCTTCGGCGCTACAATAGCCGGAACGGGCGGCATGGAGAAGAAAACCCTGTGAACATCCACTTCAAGAGCGCGGCGCCGGCGGTGTGCGCCGTTGTCGGCTGGCTGCTGACGGTGGTGCTGGTGGCGCAGTTGCTGTCGGGCACCTTCGACGGGCGCGTGTGCCGCAGCGGTTGCGTGTTTGCGCTTTACTGGGCCGCGTTCGGCGTTACCGCCGCCGGTCTGGCGTTCGGCGCGGCGGTGTGGCGCGAGATTGGCGGCGGCGTGGCGGCGCGGGCGGCGATGGGCGCGCTGGCGCTGCTGCTCGTCGTCTTTCTGGTGACGATGGCGGTCGGCGTCTTCGGCTGAATCAGACTTCGGCGTAGCGGGAAAACCGGCCAAGCCAGCGTTCAATCAGTTTGTCGGCGCGCTGCGGGTGGCGTTCGAGGAAACCGTCGGCCACTTGCAGCACCTGCCGTATCTGCCCGGCGTCCTGCGACAGGTCGGCGACCCGGAAATGAATCTGCCCGGCCTGGCGGGTGCCGAGAATCTCGCCGGGGCCGCGCAGCCGCATGTCTTCGGCGGCGATCTCGAAGCCGTCGCCGGATTTTCGCATCACGCCGATGCGCCGCGCCGCTTTCTCCGACAGCGGCGGGGCATAGAGCAGCACGCAGGTGCTCTGGCGCTCGCCGCGCCCGACGCGCCCGCGCAACTGGTGGAGTTGCGCGAGGCCGAGGCGCTCGGCGTTGTCTATGATCATCAGCGTCGCGTTCGGCACATCCACGCCGACCTCGATGACGGTCGTCGCCACCAGCACATGGATGTCGCCGGCCTTGAAGGCGCGCATCACCGACTCTTTCTCGTCGCCGCCGAGATTGCCGTGTATCAGCCCCAGCCGGAAGCCGGGCATGACGCCGCTCAGGTAGCGGTGGCTTTCCTCGGCGGCGCGGCATTGCAGCGATTCCGACTCCTCGATCAGCGGGCACACCCAGTAGGCCTGCACGCCGTCGCGGCACGACTCGTGCAGGCGCTCGATGACCTCGTCGCGGCGCTGTTCCGGCAGCGCGACGGTCTTGATCTGCTTGCGCCCGGGCGGCAGCGCGTCAATGACGGAGTAATCAAGGTCGGCGTACATCGTCATCGCCAGACTGCGCGGGATGGGCGTCGCCGTCATGATCAACTGGTGCGGACGGCAATCGCCGCGCGCGCCCTTTTCCTTCAGCAGCAGGCGCTGGTGCACGCCGAAGCGGTGCTGCTCGTCCACGACAATCAGCGCCAGGTTCGAGAACTCGACCGCCTCCTGAAACAGCGCGTGCGTGCCGGTGACCAGTTGCGCCTGGCCCTGGCGTATCTGGCGCAGCACTGCCTGGCGCGTGCGCGCCTTCTGCCGCGCCGACACGATGCAAACGCGCACGCCGAGCGGCTCGAGCCATTCGCGCAGGTTGTTGTGGTGCTGCTCGGCGAGGATTTCGGTCGGCGCCATCAGCGCCGCCTGAAAGCCGCCCTCGATCGCCTGCAGCAGCGCGGCGGTGGCGACGACCGTCTTGCCCGAACCGACATCGCCCTGCACCAGGCGCATCATCGGCGACGGCGTGCGCAAATCGCCGAGTATCTCGCCGATGACCTTGTCCTGCGCGCCGGTCAGCGTGAACGGCAGGCTTTTGACCAGTCGCGCGAACAGGCGGCCTTCGCACGCCAGCGCCTCGGCCTTGTGGCGGCGGCTTTTGGCGCGCAGCCGCTTCAGGCTCAGGATGTTGGCGAGCAATTCCTCGAACACAAGGCGTTTGCGCGCCGGGTGGCGGCCTTCGGTCAGCGCCGCCAGGTCGGTTCCGGCGGGCGGCTTGTGCAGCAGGCCGATCGCCTGCTGCGCCGAAATCGCGGCGGCGCCGTCGCCGAGTTGCTGCGCGCATTCGGCGGGCAGCAGTTCCTCAAGGCCGTTGCCGGGTTGGCCGAACCACTCAATGGCGGCCTGCGTCAGTTTGCGAAGGCTTTTCTGGTGCAGCCCCTCGGTCGCCGGATAGACCGGCGTGTAGTGCGCGTCGGTCGGCGTTTGCAGGTCGTCGGCGAGCAGGCGGTATTCGGGGTGGATGATTTCAAGCGCGGCGCGCGCGGCGCGCACCTCGCCGTAGGCGCACAGTTTCTGCCCCGGCCTGAAACCGGCCTGCTGCGCCATCGAGAAATGGAAGAACCGCAGTTGCAGTTGGCCGCTTGCGTCCGACACGCGCACCACCAGCACGCGCCGCCCGGTGTAGGCGATTTGCGCCGATTCAACGCAGCCCTCGATCAGCGCCGTTTGCCCCGGCGCCAGGCCGCCGATTGGCGCGATGCGCGTCTTGTCCTGGTAGCGCAGCGGGAAGTGAAACAGCAGGTCCTCGACGGTGTGCAGGCCGAGTTTTTCGAGGCGCGCCGCGGTGCCGGGGCCGACTCCCTTGAGTTCCGTGACCTTCATTGCGGCGCGGCGCGGCGCGCCCGCTCAGCCCGGGTGCATGATCGCTTCGATTTCAACGCCGGCGCCCTTCGGCAGCGCGGCGACGCCGACCGCGGCGCGCGCCGGGTAGGGCGTCTTGAAATACTCGCTCATGACCTCGTTGATGATCGGAAAGTCCTTCAGGTCGGTGAGATAGACGGTGAGTTTGACGATGTCGCCGAGGCCGCCGCCGGCGGCGTTGGCGACCGCCGCCAGGTTGGTGAACACCTGGTGCGCCTGCGCCCGGATGTCGCCCCCGACCATCTCCATCGTCTTCGGCTCGAGCGGAATCTGGCCGGACAGGTACACCGTGTCGCCCGCCCGCACCGCCTGCGAATAGGTGCCGATTGCCTGCGGCGCGCGGCTGGTTTGTATCGTTTTTCTGGCCATCGTGCCCTCCGTGTCAGTGGCTTGCGCCGGTTTCCTCGCGGAAACCGATTCTGTGAACCTTGGTTCCCTCGACCGCGTTGACAATCCCGCGCATGATCTTCTCGAGTTGCGCCCTGCTTTTGACGCTGATGACGAAGGTGATCGCCGCGGTCTCGGTGCCGCGCTCCTCGAACGAGATGTTCTCGATGTTGGAGCCCATGCCGGCGACTTTGGCGGCGATGCTCGCGAGCACGCCGCGCTGGTGGTGGGTGACGGCGCGGATGGCGGCGGAGTATTCGTCGTCCGGCGCGCCGTCGCCGGTCCATTGCAGCGGGATGACGCTGTCTTTTCTCTTGCGCGCCGCCGCCGCCGCGTTCGGGCAGCCGTCGCGGTGCACGACCAGCCCCTTGCCCGGGTTCATGATGCCGATGACGGTGTCGCCCGGAATCGGGTAGCAGCATTTGGCGTAGGTGACGACGAGGCCGCGCGCGCCCCGCGGCACCGCCGAGCGCGCAATCTCAACCGGCCTTTCGGCGCGGCGGTCGGAGTCGGCGAGGCGCGCCGCGATCAACTGCGGAATCTGGTTGCCGAGGCCGATTTCGCGGAACAGCGCGTCGCGCCCGGGGATGTCGAGCGCGCCGAGTATCCTGTCGAACCAGTCCTTGCCGATTTCGCCGAGGCTGGTCTGGTAGTTGCGCAGCGCCTCGTTCAGCAGGTGCTTGCCGAGTTTGACGGCCTCGTCGTCGCGGATGTCCTTCAGGTAATGGCGTATCGCGGAGCGCGCCTTGGCGGTGACGGCGAAGCTGAGCCAGCCGGGGTTGGGGCGGGCGTTTTCCGACGAAATGATCTCGACGGTCTGGCCGCTTTGCAGCACCGCGCTCAGCATGCCGAGGCGCCGGTTGATGCGGACGCCGCTCGCCGACAGGCCGAGGTCGGTGTGCACGGCGAACGCGAAGTCGAGCGCCGTCGCCTTCTTCGGCAGCGCCATGATCTCGCCGTTCGGCGTGAACACATAGATGTCGTCCGGTATCAGGTCGGCCTTCAGGTGCTCCATGAATTCCAGCGAGTCGCCGGCGCCGCGCTGGAAATTGAACAGGCTTTGCAGCCATTCCTGCGTCTTGACGGCGCCGGCGAAACGGCGCGAGTCGTTGATCTTGTAGAGCGCGTAGGCGGCGACGCCGGTCTGCGCCACCTCGTCCATCTCGCGCGTGCGGATTTGCGTCTCCATCAGCGCGCCCTGCGGGCCGAACAGTATCGTGTGCAGCGACTGGTAGCCGTTGGCCTTCGGAATCGCGATGTAGTCCTTGAAGCGGCCCGGCACCGGCTTGTAGAAATTGTGCATCAGGCCGAGCGCGCGGTAGCAGTCCTCGACGCTGTCCACCACCAGGCGCACCGCGAAGATGTCGAGCACCTCGGAGAACGGGAGGTTTTTCTCCTTCATCTTGCGGTAGATGCTGTAGAGGTGCTTGCGCCGCCCCTGCACCTGGCACGGAACGCCGGACTCGTGCAGGTGAAAGCGTATCCTGGCGACGGCCTTTTCCATCAGTTCCAGGCGGTTGCCGGCGCGCTCACGCACGCCTTTCGCAAGCGCGCCGTGGCGCCGCGGGTGGAGCGTCCGGAACGCGAGGTCCTCGAACTCAAGGCGCACATCGCCCATGCCGAGGCGCAGCGCCAGCGGCGCGTAGATTTCAAGCGTCTCCCTGGCGATGGCCTTTTGCCGGTGCGGCGGCATGTGCTCGAGCGTTCGCATGTTGTGCAGGCGGTCGGCGATCTTGACGAGGATGACGCGCAAGTCCATCGCCACCGCCAGCATCATCTTCTGGAAATTCTCGGCTTGCTCGACCTCGACGCTGACGAAGTCCAGCCCCTGCAGCTTGCTGACGCCCTCGACCACGCGCGCGACCTCGTCGCCGAACTCGGCGCGCAGTTTCTGCCGTGTGATGTGCGTGTCTTCGAGCACATCGTGCAGCAGGCCGGCAATCAGCGTCACCTTGTCGAGGCGCAGCCCGGCCATCGTGCGCGCGACCTCGATGGGGTGGTGGATGTACGGCTCGCCGGAGCGCCGCGTCTGCCCGGTGTGCGCCTCGGCGCCGAAGCGGCAGGCCCTGTGCACATCGCGGATTTCGCCCGCGCTCAGGTATTCCTCAAGCGTGCCGCGCAGGCCGGAGGCGAGAAAGTAGTCTTCGGCGGGGGCCGCCGGCGGCGCGGCGGGCGCGCCGGCGATGTCGGGGTTGCGCGCAACGCTCATCGGTCGCCCGTCACCGGCGGGTGTTACGCCTCCGGCGTTTCTTCGGTTTCTTCGGCGCCGCCGGTCTCGTCGCCGGCTTCATCCGTGGCGCCGGTTTCCCGGGCGTCTTCGCCGGATTCCTCGACGGCCAGCATCGGCCCCGGCTCGACGCGGGTGAACAGTTGCGACAGTTCGCTGTCGAGGTCGCCCAAGCCGCCGATCGGCTCGTCCAGGATGTCTTCGTTAATCAGGCCCTCGGCGATCTCGCGCAGCGCGATGACCGTGGACTTGTCGCCTTGCGGCTCGACCAGGGGGGCGGTGCCGGTTTCCAGTTGGCGCGCGCGGTGCCCCGCCACCTGCACCACCTTGAAGTGGTTGCCCAGTTTGTCGAGACAGTCTTCAACAGTAACTCTTGCCATGATTTGTCAAATGGTTGGTTGTGGGTGATGTGCTATTATAACAGCGAAACAGGGCCTGTTGGCAGGGCTCGCGCATCATCGGCTTCCGGAATCAGGCATGGCTGGCAAGAACAAACGAAAGGCCCGCAAGGCGCGGGCGCGCACGCAGGCCGCGCCGCCGCCGCCGCCGGCGGGCCTCGCGGGCTTTGCCCGGCGGTGGCCGCGCG
>JAPPQC010000058.1 GCA_028817225.1 Gammaproteobacteria bacterium
CGGCAGCGCAGGCGGCCATCTCAATCCTGACGGACTTGGGGCCGCCTGTCTCTTGTATTAGCAAAACCAATGAGTGAAATAATCAGCACTATGGCGTGGTATTATCCAGCACTTGCTTTCGCAGTAATATTCATTCTTGTTTTCAGGAAACCTATAGCCGAGCTTATTTCTGGTATTAAGTCTATTGGTAAATCTGGAATAAAAATAACACCTAATCCGGACGCACAACGCGAAGAAAAAGAACGGCGCCAAGAAGCCGTACGAGAATTGGTGGCCGTTATTGGGGAATCCCCAGTTTTATCTGACATTGAGAACGCAATAAAATCTGATTTGGAGGGCAAAGGGCTTGCCATCAAAGGGGACTTAGAGGACACAGTCGAAGTTTTAATCAAATATCTCGCAGCATCAAAAGCTCTGACAGAGTTTGAGCGGATACATGCTGTTATTTTGGGTAGTCAGATACGCCTCCTTAAAGATTTAAACGAAATTAGGGGGCAAGGCAGAACAGAGGAGTACCTCCAAAAGTACTGGGAAGGTGTAAAGGCGGCATTTCCAGAGGTACTCGGCGCGTGGGATTTGAAAAAGTACCTGGGGCTTTTAGTGGATTCGGGTTTAATTATTATGCAGGACAAAATTTATCACATCACCCCTCTTGGAATTGAATTTCTTACATGGATGTCTAGATATGGAAGATCTGAAAATAAAGCATTATAAAATCTCTGGCAAAGCGGCGAGGCTACCTATGCTTGCGTTTTCCTTGCCTTGTTTAATTCTGAAAAATGCTTCACTAGACCTTCCTCGAAAAGTGTTTGCAAGTCAGCAATATCCAATCTACTTCCACCAACTGTCTTGTCATCTATCTCAACAACCACAAGACTAGGGCCACCCAAATTAAATAAACTCACTTGATGTACAAACTCGCTACGCAGTTTGTAAAGAAACTGTGCCATCTCTTTAATTGACCCCATAGGTCTACTTTTTTTATGTCCCTCTCTGCGCTTCTTAATTTTTATTGTGCCGAGTAATTTCTTTTGGCTGCCTTCCGGCAGACGCTCAAAGAAAGCAACACAGCGGCGAATTGATCCATAAACCCTCTTGTACTCATTGTAGAGTTCTAACAGTGTTTTTTTATCGCAAATCGGGAATAATTTTGACTCTTGATTCTTTTCACACAACCACTGGTAGAAGTCTTGGTTTTTCTCATCTGACAAAGATTCGATAAGCGCAAACAATGATACAAGCTTGAGAGAGTTGTTTATGGAAACTTCAATCCGATTGTAATTTTTGACTTTCACATGCCAATCTCCTTGCTTGACAAGGAACAGGTAAAAAGCCGCTGCATCCAAGAAATCATCCTGGATAGAGGAATCGAGAGAGTCATAGAATTTTTCAAACTCATCTCGATCGTTACAAAAACGGTCCTCTAATGCAGTGAACGCATAACGCTTAAATAGTTTTTCTTTTTCAGGGTGCATAGGTAAATGGGGAGTGCTTTGGAAGGTTGCTACTTGTCATTTCTATCTATCGTTGTCTGATTAATGAGTTGACTAGTCCCTGTTAAGTTTGATGGTTTCTATACTCGGCATTGCCCCATCTGGAGATGAAACATAGCCGGTTTGGCCTGCTTCAAATATTGCTCTCGTTGTCTGGACTAAAATAGTTTCTCGAACTTGGTAATCTTTTGACGATTCAACAAATGCCTGAAACGTAGCGAGACTGTTTTCTCTGTGCTTGTTCAGCGTGTAAAGATGCATATTTGCATTGTAGTTTTTCACCACTTGATAAAAAACCACAGAGGCGAAAGACAGAAACAATATTTTTGAAAGAAAAATTTGCCATGAGATTTCAGAGGCAATCTCACTTTGTCTCTCATCAACTAATCCATCAAAAATCCACCATATAATAAAGCCAATTATGCCCACCGAAACAATTGAAACAATTAACCATGTGCGGGCAGTTCGCCTGTTTTTTTGTGCTTGATCGCCAAAAACTCCTGCAAATCTGCTTACTCCAGCAACTGCGGCGGCTTCCTGTACTATGTTTAGAGTTTCATTAACTTCCTCTTTTTGCCTTCGGACTTCATCAATTACCTTTTGGCCTTGTTGCTCCAATTCTTTCATTTTTTCAGGCGACACTTCCCGTTCCAATGCTGCAAACTTCAAGCAAGGAAACAAAAGAGAATAAAATTCCGCATAACTACTGCGAATATTCCCCGCAAATATATCCCGCGTTCTACCTGGATTGCCGACTTTTGCCGGATTAAACTTTTGTATATTGCGAACATTATTTTGAAAAGCATCAAAAAAATTCTCAATATGATTATCCGGATAGAAGGGCAGTTGTTCAAAAATTTCAGGATTGTCTTTCAGTATTTTTATACTTTCTAAAATAGTGACAATGTGTTTCTGAACATCAGAAAAAGGGAAATCCGTACCCTTTCTCTCCAAACTATCAACTTCAATCTCTCCCAGTTGATTCAGGATTTCTTTAATTTTTTCTACATTCATTGTTCATTTTCCCTCATGTAGAGATTCCCGGCCACACTGACTCCGTTTCACTGTAACCGGTAAATTGCGCCTGTGAACGATAGCCATTTTACCACTAACCGCCATAAAACAACTTCCAGACACACCGCCCATGACAGACAAGCAATGAATTAGTAAAATAACCCATCCATGGATTCCAACGCCAACCAATTTATCCAGTTCGCGCTTGAGCGCGAGGCGCTGAAGTTCGGCTCGTTTGAGTTGAAATCGGGCAGAGTCAGCCCCTACTTTTTCAATGCCGGTGTCTTCAATGACAGCGAGGCGCTGTGGCAACTGGGGCGCTTCTACGCACAGGCGATTGTGCAGGCAGACATCAAGTTTGATGTTCTGTTTGGCCCTGCCTACAAAGGCATTCCGCTGGTGTGCACGACCGCGATTTGCCTGTTGCGCGAATTCAATATCAACAAGCCTTTTTCTTTCAACCGAAAGGAAGTGAAAAGTCACGGCGAGGGCGGCTGGTTTGTCGGCGCGCCATTGGAAGGCCGGGTTTTGATTGTGGATGATGTCATCAGTTCAGGCGCCACCGCGCGCGAAGTCATTCCGCTTATCAGGGAGATTAGCGCGCAGCCGGTTGGCCTTGTTATCTCTTTTGACCGACAGGAAAAGGGCGAAGGGGAAGCTTCGTCGGTGGACGAGATGGGGAAGGAGTTCGGGGTGCCGGTGATTAGTGTTGCCAATGTTACGCAACTGGCTGAGACGGTGGCAGGGGATGCAAGGTATTCGGGGTTTATTGAAGGGTTGCGGGAGTATCAGGGGCAGTATGGAGCTGTTGCTGGTACAAAATAACATCAATGCAATCAAAGCAACACCATAATTGAGGAACTTAACCATGACTGCGGAAGAACCCAAAAAGTTTGACCTTTCTTCAATGGACATAGCCGATGCAAAACGCAAGCGGCTTAAACAATTTGTGCCGGAAGCCTTTACTGAGATAAAAGATGATGAAGGAAAAATCATTGAGGCTTTGGATTTCGAGCGGCTGAAAAGTGTGCTCGGGGAATTTTCCGATGTTTCCGAGCAGCCAAAGGAACGCTTTGGTATGACATGGCCTGACAAAAATAAGTGCCAGAATATTATTTCGTCCCCATCTATAGCAACGCTCAAACCAGACCGGAGTGAATCTGTGAACTTTGATGAAACTGACAATCTTTTCATTGAAGGAGACAATCTTGAAGTCTTGAAACTGTTGCAAAAAAGTTACAACGGACAGGTCAAGATGATTTATATCGACCCCCCATATAATACTGGGAACGATTTCATTTACCCTGATGATTACTCTGAGAGTTTGGAAACGTATCTTCGATACACTGGCCAAATTGATGAAGAGGGGCGTAAATTCTCCACTAACAAGACTGACTCAGGTCGCTCTCATACCAAATGGTTAAACATGATGTACCCAAGGCTTTATACGGCCCAGAATCTTCTTTGTGAAGATGGCATCATTTTTGTTTCCATTGACGACAACGAGGTACACAACCTGCGGATGCTGATGAATGAGATTTTTGGGGAGGAGAATTTTGTTGGCCAGTTTGTTTGGCAAACGAAACGGCCTGCAAGAGGGGTGCCACCTACGACAATGCTAATGTCAAACCATGAATATATGATTTGTTACTCTAGAAATATAGAAAGGGTCAAATTCAGGGGAGAAGACAGAAAAGAGGAAGATTTTGCCAACCCTGACAATGATCCTCGTGGCTTGTGGCGTTCAGAAAGCATGAGATCAACTGGTGCAAAAAGAAATCAATTTACAATCACCGATCCAAAGACCAAAAGGCAGTTTTCTGGTTATTGGGCGTTTTCCCAAAAGCGAGTGGAACAGATGATTGAGGATAATCTGGTCATTTTCCCCACGAAAAATGATGGTGTCCCTCGGCAAAAGAAATTCATTGACTCTTATAAAAATCCCAGGAAAGCCATTGTTACATCGCTTGGTTGGTTTTCTACGGAAAAGGCAACAAGGCAATTCATGGCCATGTTTGATAATGATAAAGTCTTTGACTTTCCTAAGCCGTTGGACGTTATAAAATTTATCGTCAGACAAACTGTAATGGAAGACGACATTGTCCTCGACTACTTCGCCGGCTCCTGCACTACAGCTCACGCTGTGCTTGACCTGAATAAAGACGGGATTAACCGTAAATTCATTTGCGTGCAGATGCCGGAACAGTGCGATGAGAAAAGCGAGGCGCGCAAAGCCGGCTACCAAACCATCGCCGACATTGGCAAGGAGCGTCTTCGCCGTGTTATCAGTAAAATAATAGAATCTAACGAGAGAAAGAACCAGAACACGATTGGCTTCAAGGTATTCAAATTAGACCAATCAAACTTCAAAGTGTGGGATAACACACCAGAGGACAGCGAGGAAGCAGTTAAAGAGCAGCTCAGGCTCCATGTTGACCATATCAATCCAGATGCCACTCAAGAGGATATCCTCTACGAGTTGCTTCTTAAGGCCGGGTTTCCACTGACAACAAATATTGAAAAGAAAGAAATGGCCGGGAAAACAGTTTTTTCAATAGAAGATGGCGTTTTGCTAATCTGTCTCGAAGAGGCGCTCACATCCGAAGTTATTCGGGCAATGGCCGAGGCTAATCCAATGCAGGTAATCTGCCTAGACACGAGCTTTGCGGGTAATGACCAACTCAAAACCAATGCTGTGCAAACATTCAAGTCCCGCACTACCGGTGATGAAACTCACCAACAAATCGTCTTTCGTACAGTTTAATCAAGGAGTCTGGACAGAATGAAACTTCGATTCGACGCCGACCTGGAACACCAGCGCGAGGCTATCGCGGCGATAGCAGGAGTCTTTGAGGGACAAGAAACCCCACAAAGCACCTACTCACAGGTCAGCCAAAGCCTGGGCAATGCGCTGTTTGCCGGCGTCGAGCACAGCGAATTGGGAGTCGCCAATGCTTTGAACATTGACGATAGCCGGATTCTGCAGAATGTACAGAGGATTCAAGAACAAAACGACATTGCAAGATCCTCTGCCTTGGTTGACGGCCACGACAGTGATTACAAGTTTCCGAATTTCACTGTGGAAATGGAAACCGGAACCGGGAAAACCTATGTTTATCTGCGGTCAATATTCGATCTTAACCGGCGATATGGATTCAAAAAGTTTATCGTGGTTGTGCCCAGCGTGGCAATTCGGGAAGGCGTGCTCAAAAGTCTTGAGATTACAAGGGAGCATTTCTCCGCGATATATAACAAAGTGCCCTATGACTACTTCGTTTATGATTCAAAAAAATTGGGCAAGGTTCGTCAATTTGCCACAGACAACATCATTAAGATTATGGTTATCAACATTGATGCAATTCGCGGGGACAAAAACACCCGCATCTTTGGCCAGGAACGTGAAGAGCTGGCAGGCCACAAGCCATCAGAGTATGTTTCGGCAACGCGCCCAATCCTGATAATTGATGAGCCACAAAGCGTTGACAACACTCCAATATCGCAAAAGGCAATCGAGACATTGAATCCGCTTTTTGCTTTTCGTTACTCTGCGACGCACAAGAATTTTTACAATCTGCTCTATAAACTCGACCCGGTGAGAGCCTACGATATGCGCTTGGTCAAACGAATAGAAATCAACTCTGTGCAAAGCGAAGAAAACTTTAACATGCCATATATCAGGCTTGACGCAGTTGATTATGATGAGGGGACAAAAACGCCTCATGCCAAGGTGACAATCCATGTAGATGGCCCCAACGGCTCCAAGAGCAAAAAGACCAAGATTAAGTACCGCGAGAATCTTTCGTCAAAATCAAATCGCTCTGATTACGCCGAAGGATTTATCGTCAAAAGTATTTCGGCAAAGCCGGGGCTTGAGCATATTGAATTTTCCAACAGCACAATAATCAAACTTGGTGAAGAACTTGGCGGCATGAGCGAAGAAGTTATCAAGGCGCAAATCCGGGATACTATTGAGCTTCATCTGGAGCGGGAGGAACTCTTCAAGAAAGAAGGTATCAAGGTGCTAAGCTTGTTCTTTATCGACAAAGTCTCCAATTACCGCACTTACGATAGCGGCATCCCTCAGAAAGGACGTTTCGCCGAATGGTTTGAGGAAATCTACACAGAATTGTCCAATGACCAATCTGCCGAAAAAGTGCATAACGGCTACTTTTCCCAAGACTCTAAAGGCCGTTCAAGAGACACCAGCGGGACCACGAAAACTGACGAGGACACCTATAACCTGATTATGAGAGATAAAGAACGCTTATTGGATGTGAGAGAACCATTGCGCTTCATATTCAGTCACTCGGCACTCAAGGAAGGCTGGGACAATCCGAATGTCTTTCAGATTTGCACACTCCGGAACATCGGAAAAGACACAGAACGCCGCCAAACGATTGGCCGCGGGCTTCGCCTGCCTGTAAATCAGGAAGGTGAACGCATCTTTGATGACAACATCAATCGCCTGACAGTTATTGCAAATGAAAGTTTTGAGGATTATGCCAAGGCTCTGCAAGCAGACATTGAGCATGATACAGGCATCCAGTTTGGCTACATAAAACCGGAAGCCTTCTCCAAGCTGATTTCTCCCGTCACTAATGAAGCCATTGGGCAGGAAAGGTCCAAGGACATTTGGGAAGAACTGGAAAAGCAGGGTTACATCAATGCAGAGGGAAAAATCCAGGACAAATTTGCGCCGGATTCACCGGAGTTTGTCCTGGATGTCGCAGATGAGTTCAAGACGATACGGCCAGCTGTCATTGACGAGATGAAGCACTATGTTTTCGAGAGCCGCATTGAAAACGCTCGCAAAAAAAAGCGAGTGAAGTATCGCAAGGAGGTCAAGACAAACCCCGACTTCATAGAGCTTTGGAAGCGCATCAGCAAAAAGACTTATTACTCGGTCAAATACAAGACGGATGAACTGATTAATGAGGCGGTCGAGGAAATCCGGGGCATGGCCGAGATTGAGGCAGTGCAAATCACACGGAAGATAACCGAAGCAAATATCACACGAGCAGGAGTCAAAGAAGAAAAAGTGCTGGATGAAACCACACGGGATGCCGACGCAAAAAAACAAATCCCCGATATTATGGCTTTCCTTCAGCGTGAGACTGAATTGACGCGGGGCACACTTCATAAAATCCTGCTGCACTCCGACCGGCTGAAAGACTTCTTGCGCAACCCGCAAGCTTTCATGACAGAAGTAGCCAAACGACTGAACGGGGTTCTTCACGGTATCGTCATTGATGGCATCAAGTACGAAAAAATCGGCGACCAGGCTTTTGAAATGCGACTCTTCGAGGAAGAAGATGAAAAGCATTTGGGAACTTACCTGGACCGGCTTTACAAGGTGCAAAATCAAGATCGGACAACGCATGACTACATTGTTTATGAGTCCAAAGTGGAAAAGGAATTCGCCGAGAAACTTGACAGCATGGATAGCATTCGCTTTTTCGTGAAGTTGCCGTCATGGTTCGTAGTGCCCACGCCTGTCGGAAACTACAATCCCGACTGGGCTATCGTTGCCAAAAAAGATGCCAAGGTGTATCTAGTTCGGGAGACCAAGGGCACTTTAGAGGAAGAGAAGCGCCGGCTGATAGAGAATCAGAAAATTAAATGCGGTGCACGCCACTTTGAAGCCATAGATGTTGACTTCGCGGTCTGCACAAACGTACGGGAAGCCTTTAAGAATGTGTTATAATGCATAATGCAACCTCAACCAGAAACACCGCACTGCCACCCCGAGATACCAAACTGGAGGAAAAAATGAAATTGGTTAATGTCCAAGTTGAGCACTTCCGGAACATTCTGGACTCAACCGAGGTTAAAATCCAGGATGATGTCACATGCTTAGTTGGCAAAAACGAGTCTGGCAAAACTGCGTTTTTAGAGGCGCTTCGACGCCTAAATGCTGGCCAACACACTTTGGGCTTCAACGCAAGCCAGCACTACCCCGCTTGGCTTGAAAAGAGGCACCGGAAGGAAGGGCGGAATATAGAGAATGCCAAGGCTGTCACAGCATCGTTTTCTCTCCAAGAAACTGACCAAAAAGCACTTGCTTCGCGGTTAGGTGAGGGCGTTTTCAAGTCAGCCGAAGTTCAAGTTAGCCGCACCTACGCGGGAACGTGGCTTTATGCGTATAAGGCAGATGAAAATCTGGCAGTTTCAAATCTGATTAGAGAAGTTGATTTGCCACAGGGCATTGCAGACAACATGAACAACTGTGAATCATTTGATCTGTTGAAAGAAGAAATTGAGAAACTAAAGGGTAACGGCGATGAACAGACGAATGTCGCTTGCGAAAAACTCAATCAAGAAATTGGCAATTATTTTGGGAGCGTTGACAACTTTGGGAAATTAGTTAGAGGAGAGATATACAAACTCCTCCCAAAATTCTTTTACTTCGCTGAGTACAGTAAGTTACCGGGTATTGTGAAAATCCGAGAGCTGCTTGAAACCGATGACTCAGAAATTAATGACGGTCAACGGACAGCAAAAGCACTGCTAATGCAGGCTGGTGCCGAAGATGATTACCTCTTGGCCTCTGACTATGAAACGCGTAAGCGAGAACTGGAGAATGTGGCTAACGCCATTACCCATGAGGTTATGGAATACTGGACCACGAACTCAAATCTTCAGGTTGAAATCGACATTTCAGCAACCACTGTGGATAGCGGGGAAGGCCGGAAGGCCGTATTAGACAAGTTGCATATTCGGATGCGAGACAACCAGCACATGCTGTCTCTCCCCTTTCAAGAACGTTCATCGGGCTTCCAATGGTTCTTTTCCTTTTTGGCGGCATTCTCGGAATACGAATATAGCAAAAAACCAGTCATCATTTTGCTGGATGAACCAGGTGTCGGGTTACATGCTCGCGCACAAGCTGATTTTCTGCGATTTATTGATGAACGTTTGGCTAAAAATTGTCAAGTCATCTATACGACACACTCTCCATTTATGATTCAACCAGGCAAGTTAGAGCGAGCGCGTGTAGTCGAAGACCGGGGGCCTGACACAGGCTCCGTAATTTCTGATAACGTTTTCACCACCGATTCAGACTCACTTTTCCCTCTGCAAGGTGCATTGGGCTACGATTTGGCTCAGCACCTGTTTATTGGGCCTGACAATCTTGTGGTTGAAGGCCCATCGGACTACATCTATTTGTCAGTGCTGTCAGCACATCTCATAGAAAATGGCAAAGAGGGCTTGGATGAGCGATGGACTATTACTCCTGTCGGTGGTGCTGACCTCGTCCCTACCTTTGTGGCGCTGCTCGGACGGAAAAATCTGAATTTCTCGGTTTTCGTTGATTCGCGCAAAGAGGGTCATCAAAAACTTCAGTCACTTGCCGACCAAAAATTTCTGGCAGAAACACGTATCATCACTGTAGGACAAATCCTCGAGCGCCAGTCGGGTGACATTGAGGATTTGTTCTCGCCAGAAGATTATCTGAAAATGTATAACGCAGCGTTTAACAAGTCATATCAAGCTTCAGACCTTACCGGCAATGATCCTTTTGTAAAACGGATTGCCCGCAAGGAAAACATAGGGCGATTTGACCATGGAAGACCAGCCGAGATACTGATGCGAAAACGTGATGAAATACTGCCATCTCTTTCAGAAGAGACCCTCCAGAACTTTGAAAAGTTGTTCTCATGCATCAATTCAACACTCCCAAATAGAGGATGAAATCTATAGTGATTCTGACATTCCAGTTACTCTGAAAATCAGTGTGCCGCCGGTAGAAACTGAAATAGATTGCCTTGTCTATGCACTGTATGGCCTGACTTCCGAAGAAATTCCGGCAGCAGAGGGGTTGCAATCGTAGATAATTTTGACAATATACCCCTGAGTACCCCCACCCACCACCTCACATGGAGCATGAGGCCATGAACAATCTGAGACTCAGAGTTGAGTTAAATAAAGGAGGCGTCGGCATTCCTTTGGATCAGCTTGGGAACATCGTCAAGAAGACTCAGCAATTCTTGACCGCAGCCGGTGAAGACATCGGATTCGAGGGCGACCCCGGCGACTGGGTTGCACACAACTTCGAGGACGGTTCTGTCGTGTTTGACTGCTCCCGATTAGATGAACAGACTCAAGATATTATGGATTACGGCTACCAGGTTCTCAGAAACGTTATGGAGAATGACCTTTCTGACCCAGAGCTGAATTTGCGGATTAGTGACGCCACCCGTATTCGTTACGCAAGAATCTCGGAAGCGATTGCCCCGAATGAAACTGTCTCGCTTGGTCTTTATCGAGGCGAAAAAGATGTGCCCTCCAAGCAGTTTGAGTTAACCAAAGAGTCGGCCACCAAAATAATGGAAATGGTGCCGCAAATTGCCAATTACTATGGAGAGATTCAAGGAATTGTTCATGCTTTCTACAAAGAAAGCAAACGCCCCAAGCTGGCTGTCCGGGAGAAATCCACCAATGTCTTAGTCGATTGCTTCTTTAAGCCAGACCTGTATCAGGACGTGATTAAAATGTTGCGCGAACCAAGCGCAGTAATCTTTGTTGAAGGCGAGGTCGCTGAGGATAGAGAAAGTGGCCTGATTAAATCCATTGAAGTTTCTAAATTTCACATTGCGCCGGATTTCGATGAAGCGCTGTTTGAACAATTCATTGGTAGCCAACCAGATTACACCGGCAAGTTGACGACAGAGGAGTTTATAGAAATGGTGCGCAGCGATGACTGACTTGAATAAAGTCTATATAGACGCCTGCCTGTTTATCAACCTGGCTAAACACGAATTAGTGATGGCATCTAAAGATGTAAATGAACGCAACGCCTGGCTCACAAAACGGTTCATCAAAGCAGCCAAAGACAAAAATATTCAAGTTCTCACATCGTCGCTCTCAATCGCCGAATGCACCCACATCAAAGGCAAAGGTAGTCCATCAGATGACGCCAGGCAATTTTTTGATGGTTTGCTCGCTTCCGGCAGAAGTGGGGTTGACCTGGTACAACCGACACTTACCATCATAAGGAAAGCCCGTGATCTTCGCTGGATTCACGGCATCCCCCTGAAAGGCGCCCTTGATGCAATTCATGTTGCATCAGCATTAGACAGGGAATGTGGTGAGCTTCTTACCACAGACAAGAAAATTCTCAACAAGAACAGCAAGCTTCATAAGTTGGGGCTTAAAATATGCGAACCAGAAGAAACAACCCTGTTGCCGGACAAGTACCGGCAAGAGGATTTAGATTTTTGATGCTAAACGCACCCGGCTTCTTTCATTATTCGTTCTACCTTTTCCACTTCGCGGGCCATGCCAATCTTTGCAAAGAGATTGCACGACTTCCTCCACAACTCACAAGCTTCCGCTGTATTACCTTCGGCTAGAGATACATCCCCGAGATTTTTGTAACACGTTGCCACACCTCTCTTAAGGCCCAACTCTCTGTCAATCTCCAACGATTTATGAAACATCTCCCTTGCCTTAGTCAGATTGCCCTGAACGCGGAACATAACGCCCAAGTTGCCGTAAACGTTGGCCATAATCTGCTTGTCCTCTAATTCTTTACTAATCTTCAGTGCCTCGCGATACATTTCTTCTGCTTGTACAAAGTTATACTGCTGCAAAAATATATTTCCAAGGCTACCGTAGTTGGCCGATATACCCTCCTTGTTTCCCAGCTCTTCATGAAGTAACAAGGATTTATGATACATCTCTTCTGCCCGGTCTAAATTGTCCCACTCTTGGAACAAATTTCCAAGACTGCTGTAGCAATTTGCCACACCTCTCTTGTGACCCAACTTTGTATAAGTCTTCAACGATTTACTATGCATTTTCTTCGCCTGTTTCAAATCACCCCGGATTTTAAACACAGTCCCGAGATTGCCGTAGTCATTTGCCATACCCTCCTCGCGGCCCAACTTTTTGTTAAACGCCAATGATTTGCGATGCATTTTCTTCGCCTCACCCAAATCACCCCGGATTTGGAACACAATCCCGAGATTGCCGTAACTATTTGCCATGCCCCCCTTGTGCCCCAGCTCTTCATTAAGTGCCAATGATTTACGATACATTTTCTCTGCCCCACTCAAATCGCCCCGAATTTGCAACACACTCGCGAGATTTCCGTAGTTATCTGCCATGCCCTTCTTGTTCCCCAATTTCCTGTGGATTACCAACGCTTCTTGGAGCATCTCCTCTGCCTGATTTAAACCACCATAAGCAAGAAACACAGTCCCGAGATTACCCAAAGCAATAGATTGAAGTTCACTATCATTATTGTTAATGCCCAATTGAAGCAATTTCTGGTAAGCAGATTCAGATTGTTTCATCTCACCAACGCGATACAGCAAATGGCCCAAGCGGTTCCAGGCTTCCGCGTTATCAGGATCAAGGCTGATAGCATCCTTATAAGCACCTATTGCCTTTTGTGTGTCATGATAGAAAGCGATGGCGCCTATGTGACAGGCAGCGCGGGCAGCTTCGCGCAAGGCTGCCTCCCCTTGCGCCCGACACTCATCAAGAATGTCCTGGAATAATGCTTCAGCGGCTTCGGCACGGCCTTCTGCCAATTCCGCCAGCGCTTTGTCAAAAAGCGCAGGATTGTCAGCCGTGCGAGAGCGTTGATGCAAATCGGTAATGGCTTCAGCAAGTGCCTTCTGCCGCTCAGCGTTTTCAACCTCGACTCCAGCGATTTTCTTTCGCAGCTCAGCAATTTCAGACTCTGCCCTACCAAGCTGGGCCTCTGTCCTGCCAAGCTGACGCGATGCTTGGACATATTTTTCAACGAGCTCATTTACATCAAGGGAAATATTTTGTTTGCGATGAAATGCTTGGTCCAAAAACGAAAGTACTGGACTCAAACGCGGAAATTTTTGGTGCAAAAACGGGGATACTCGGTCCCATAACGCACCAAGCACTTTGCCTAATAAAGTTTTAGCTATCCATTCATGCATATCACAAACCCCAACGGCCACCTACCGTATCATAGTCCCCACCCCCTCATCCGTAAGCAACTCCAGCAGCAACGCATGTTCCACCCTCCCATCAATAATATGCGCCGAACGCACCCCGTTCTTCACACTGTCAAAAGCACAAGTCACCTTCGGCAGCATGCCCCCATGTATCACGCCCTGCTTCACCAGTTTGGCGACTTGGCTCCAGGTGGTTTCTGAAACCAGCGTGCCGTCGGTGTCCAGCAGGCCGACGGTGTTTGTCAGCAGGATAAACTTCTCCGCCTTCAGGTAGGTGGCGATGCCGGTCGCGGCCAGGTCGGCGTTGATGTTGTAGGCCAGCCCGTCCTTGCCGGCGCCGACGGGCGCCACCACCGGCACGGCGGACTGGCGGTGCGCGAAGTTCGCCAGGCGGTAACTCACCGCCGCCACCTCGCCCACCTGGCCCAGGTCTTCGCCGCCGGCGTGCGCCAGTTTGCGCGCCACAATCACATCGTCGCCGTCGCTGCCGCTGAAGCCCTTGGCGTCGCCGCCGTGCGAGACGATGGATTCCACAATGCCGCGGTTCACCTCGGCCAGCGTCTCGGCCACCACGCGCATCGCCGCGGCGTCGGTCACGCGCATGCCGTCCACAAAGCGCGTCTCAACGCCGGCGCGCTCCAGGTTTTGCGAGATGCGCGGGCCGCCGCCGTGCACAATCACCGGGTTCATGCCCACCGCTTTCAGCAGCGTCACATCGCGCGCAAAGCCGTGGCGCAGTTTGTCGTCGGTCATCGCGCTGCCGCCGTATTTGATAACGATGATGCTGTCGCGAAAGCGCTGAATGTAGGGCAGCGCCTCGCTCAGTATCCGCACCCTTTGTCCCGGTTGCTTCATCCGCCCGCGCCCGCTAAAACGGAATGTCCAGCGCCGGTTCCACCCGCAGCAACTCGGCGCGAAACAGTTGCTGCAATTCGTGCAGCCGCTGTTCGCTCTCGGCCTCAAAGCGCGCCACCAGGCACGGCGTTGTGTTGGAAGCCCGCACCAGCCCCCAGCCGTCGTCAAACTCCACGCGCACGCCGTCGGTCAGGTCCACGCGCCCGCCGGCGCCGGCGCCGGCAAGGCGCGGCGTGCTGCGCGCAAAACGCCGCATGAAGTCGTGCTGGCGCCCCTCGCGCTCAAAATGAATGTTGATCTCCGGCGTGCCGAACGCCTGCGGCAGGTCGCCGAATATCTCGCTGCACCGGCGCCCGTCGGCGGCGACAATCTCCATCATGCGCGCGGCGGCGTAGAGGCCGTCGTCAAAGCCGTACCAGCGGTCGCGGAAGAAGATGTGGCCGCTCATCTCGCCGGCCAGCAGCGCGTTTTTCTCCCGCAGCATGGACTTGATGAACGAATGCCCGGTGCGGCTCATATACGCCCTGCCGCCGCACTGCTCCACAATCTGCGGCAGGTGGCGCGACGACTTCACATCGTAAATCACCGCGGCGCCGGGGTTGCGGCGCAGCAGGTCGCGCGCATACACCATCATCTGCCGGTCGGGCCAGATAATCTCGCCGCGCTCGTCCACCACGCCCAGGCGGTCGCCGTCGCCGTCAAAGGCAAAGCCGATGTCCAGCCCGTCGTCGCGCACCCGGCGCTGCAACGCGGCCAGGTTGGCGGCCACGCTGGGGTTCGGGTGGTGGTTCGGAAAGCGCCCGTCCACATCGCAATACAAACAGGTGAGTTCGCAGTCCATGCGTGAAAACAGCGCCTTTGCCGCAGGCCCGGCGGCGCCGTTGCCGCTGTCCACCGCAATGCGAAGGCGCCGCGCCGGGCGCACATCGTCGGCCATGCGCGCGACATAATGTGAAAGCACTTCGCAGCGCTGCGCGCCGCCTTCGCCGCCTTCAAAGCGCCCGCCCTCAATGGCGGCGCGGACTTGCTGAATGTCGTCGCCCGCCAGCGTGTGGCCGCCGATCATCATCTTTACGCCGTTGTATTCGGGCGGGTTGTGGCTGCCGGTAACCATCAGGCCGGAGCCTTCGCACAGTTCGTGCGCGGCGAAATACAGCAGCGGCGTCGGCGCCTGGCCAATCTCGACCACATCGGCGCCCGACGCGCGCAGGCCGGTGCACAGCGCGGCGGCCAGGTGTTCGCTCGACAGCCGCCCGTCATAGCCGACGGCGACGGCGGGCAGGCCGGGGTAGAGCGTCGCCACGGCGCGGCCAATGGCGCGCATCGTGCTGTCGCCCAGTTGCTTGCCGACAATGCCGCGCACATCGTAGGCGCGGAAGATGTCGCCGCTGCAATGCATGTTCATGGCGGCGCGCGTCAGCGCCTGCCCGAATGCCCGAAGCCGCCGTTGCCGCGCGCGCTTTGTTCAAAGTCGCCCACCACCTCAAAGGCGATGCGCGCCGTCGGCACAAACACCATCTGCGCGATGCGCTCGCCCGGCTCGATGCGGTAGGTGCGCGCGCCGCGGTTCCAGCACGACACCATCAACTGCCCCTGGTAGTCGGAATCAATCAGGCCGACGAGGTTGCCGAGCACCACGCCGTGCTTGTGCCCCAGCCCCGAACGCGGCAGGATAACGGCGGCGTATTGCGGGTCGGCGATGTGGATGGCGATGCCGGTGGGAATCAATTCCACGGCGCCGGCGGCGAGCGTCATCTGCGCGTCTATGCAGGCGCGAAGGTCCACGCCGGCGGCGCCTTCCGTCGCGTATTCCGGCAGCGGAAAGTCGCGCCCGACACGCGGGTCCAGAATCTTAACCTGTACGGCCTTGTTCACGCGCCTGCGCGTTGTGCCGGCGTTGGCATTGTTCGGCCACGCATTCCATCAGTTGCGCCGCCAGTTCGGTTTTGGAACAGGGGCCGAAATGCCGGGCGCCGCCGCCGCGCCAGTACACATCCACTTCGTTTTGGTCGCTGTCAAAGCCGTAGGGCGCGCCGTCGCCGACGCGGTTGGCGACGATGATGTCGAGTTTCTTTTGCAGCAGTTTGGCCTTGGCGTTGGCCTCAAGCGCGTGGGTCTCGGCGGCAAAACCGACCAGAAACAGCCCCGGATGGCGCCGGCTTGCGGTTTCCAGGATGTCTTCGGTGGCGGCCAGCGCCAGCGTTTCCGGTGCGGCGGCTTTCTTTATCTTGCGCGGCTGCGTCTGCGCCGGGCGAAAGTCGCTGACGGCGGCGCAGGCGATGAACAGGTCGGCGTCTTGCAGTTCGCGCCGCACCGCGGCGGCCATGTCATGCGCCGACACCACATCCACGCGCGCCACCGCGGCGGGCGTCGGCAGCGACACCGGGCCGGCGACGAGCACCACATCGGCGCCCATGTCGCGCGCCGCCTGCGCCATCGCAAAGCCCATGCGCCCGGAACTGTGGTTGGTCAGACAGCGCACCGGGTCAATCGCCTCGCGCGTCGGCCCGGCGGTGATGACGGCCTTGCGCCCGCGCAGCGCGCGTTCGCCGAGCAGCACCTGCACATGCCGCGTAATCTCGTGCGGCTCGATCATGCGGCCTTCGCCGAGGTCGCCGCAGGCCTGGTCGCCGCTGGCAGGCCCCCACACCAGCACGCCGCGTTCGCGCAGCGCGGCGGTGTTGGCGCGGGTGGCGGCGTGTTCCCACATCTGCCGGTTCATCGCCGGCGCAACCGCCACCGGCCCGCGTGCCGCCAGGCAGACCATGGACAGCAAATCGTCGGCAATGCCGTGCGCGAGTTTCGCCAGCGCGTTGGCGCTGGCCGGCGCAATCAACACCAGGTCGGCCCATTGCGCGAGGTCAATGTGCTTCATGCCGCCGCCGTCGGCGTCGCTGAAGGCGTCGCTTTCCACCGGCCTGCCGGCAAGGCTTTGCAGCGTCAGTTCGGTGATGAAGGCGCGCGCGGATGCGGTCATCACAACGCGCACATCGCAGTTCGCGCGGCGCAATTCGCGTATCAGCGTGGCGCTTTTATAGGCGGCAATGCTGCCGGTAACGCCGAGCAGGATGTTACGGCGTTGCGGGGGTTGTTGGGGGGTGGTCATACGGGCAGCGACAGTGTTGCAGGCCGGGTTTGTTGGCGGCGGTTCGGGCGCGGCGGGGTTTGCCGTGAGGCGGATATGCGGGCGGACCAAGCCTGCTGGCGGCGGTTCAGGCGCGACGGGTTTTGTGGCGGGGTAGCCATAGTGAACAGTTTATCCAGTCAGGGGCCTGGTTTCAAATCAGAAAGGCAGTTTCAGTTTGTCGCGGACTTTGTCGAGCAGTTCCTGTGCCTTCTCGCCGGTCTCTTCCAGTTTCTTGATTTTCTCCCTGGCCCGCTCCAGTTCCTTGTCCACTTTCTCCTTGGCCCTGTCCACCCTCTCCCTGGCTCTGCCGAGTTCCTTCTCTATTTTGTCTTTGGCGCGTTCAGTGAGTTCTTGTATCTTGCGGACAAAGTCGGGCACGGGGATGTCGTAATCCAGATTGTCGAGAGGCCCGGTGATGCGGACGGGAATGCGCCGGTCGCCGCCTTTCAGTTGCAGATGCAGCGTGTAGTCGGCGGTCATGCGCGCAAAGTCCAGTTGGCCCTCGCCGGTGGCGTTGAACAGCGGCAGTTTGGCGGACAGGTCGGCGTTGCGCCCGACGCCGTTTTCCAGCGCCAGCGTCGCGCGCACCGACTCAATCACCAGCGCATCGCCGCTGACGGCGGGCGCGCGGTTTTGCAGGAATGCGGCGACGGTCTCGGCGGTCTTCAGAAACGCGCTGCCGCCGGCGCCGACAAACCGCCCGTCTTGCAGCGCCAGCGTGATGTCGCCGCTCAGCGAACGCCGCACATCGCCGTCGCCGCCGATGGCTGTAGAAAACCGGTCGGTGTTCAGCGTAACGCCGCGCAGATGAACGCCGTCGGTAACGCCTTTCATGTTGCCGTCCACATCAAACTCGGCGGCCAGGTCTTCCAGTTGCACGCGCGTCTCAAAGTCGGAAGACACATCGGTCTCAAAGCGGCGCACTTGCAAACGCCACGCATCGCCGTTGCGTTCGTCCTTCCACGCAACCGACACATCCTCCAGTTCAACCCGCCCAAGCGCCCCTAATAGCAGCGCGCCGCTGCTGCCATCGTTGCCGCTGCCGCTGCCATTGCCACCGGTGCGATTGCTGCCGCTGTCGCCAGTGCCGTCGGCACCATTGCTGCCGCCGCCGGCACGCGCGGGCGTCTCCCCGGCTCTGTTCCTGCCACTCGCAGACATCTCCCGGCCACTGCCGGTGGCACGCGACCGCCCCACAAGGTCTTCCCAGTTGCCAACAC
The DNA here is from genome assembly GCA_028817225.1 of Gammaproteobacteria bacterium. NCBI lineage: Bacteria > Pseudomonadati > Pseudomonadota > Gammaproteobacteria > Gammaproteobacteria bacterium. The sequence continues at coordinate 18,650 of JAPPQC010000058.1, forward strand.
CGCTGCGGTTTTGCACCAGTTTCAGATGTGCGCCCTTCAGCGCCACACCCGCCACCTGCACTTCGCCCGACAACAGCGGCAGCAGCCGGACAATCACCCGCGCCTCGTCCACTTTCAGAAAAGGCCGCTTGCCAAACCCGCGCGCATCGGGCATCTCAACGCCGCCAATCGCAAACCCGATGTCCGGCCAAAGCGACAACTCCATGTCGCCGCCAATCCGGAACGCGCGCCCGGTCTGGCCGGCGACATAATCCGAAACCTCGGCCTTGTAATCATTCGCATCAAACACCGACACAAACACCGCCCCCGCGCCCACCACGAGCACCCCCAACACCAGCACCGCCACCAGCAGTTTTTTCAGCAATTTGGCCATCAGACGAGATTTCCCGCCGTTAGTTTAGACCAAAACCCATGCCCGCCCTGACTTGACTATTGGCGGCCTGTATGTCAATAATTGCCATTAAACCAGATGGTCACCCGTGTTATATGGGCGATTGCGACAAAATATGTCATAATTCCACCTGAAATGAGGCAAGAACCATGCTAATAGAATTCAAGGTCGCCAACTACCGGTCTGTCAAGGACGAGCAGACCCTGAGCCTGGTGGCGTCCAAAAACAGGGAGTTGGCTGATTCCGGTACCCTTGAAAGCGGTATTCCCAATGTCAAGTTATTGCCCTCATCGGCAATTTATGGCCCCAATGCATCGGGTAAAACCAATTTGCTTCTCGCTCTTTTGAGGATGAAACGGATTGTGACGGAGTCCTCTCTTGAGAAAGGGCGCGGGGATGATCTTCCGATAGAGCCGTTCAAACTGGATGCCAAATCACTCGCCAAACCCTCAACATTTGAAGTTTTCTTTGTATCAGGCGGCATCCGCTACCAGTATGGTTTTTCAGCGACGGAAGTATATATCGCAGATGAATGGCTCTTTGCCTTCCCTGAAAAACGCGCCCAGCGCTGGTTCAGCCGCACCCGGGAGAAAGGTGAATACCAATGGGAGTTCGGGCCTTCACTGAAAGGCGAAAAGAAACTCTGGCAAAAATCAACCCGTGACAATGCCCTGTTTCTTTCCACGGCGGTACAACTCAACAGCAAACAGTTGCAGCCCGTTTATGACTGGTTTAGAGACACTTTGCGTCTTGCCGGCATTGGCGAATGGTCGCCGGCTTTCAGCACTTCCCTTTGCGAAACAGGTGACAAAAACAGGATACTCGACTTCCTGAAAAAAGCGGACTTGGGAATTGACGATATACATGTAAAAGAGGCTTCCCGGGATTTGGGGCCGTCGCCTTATGGTGGTATGGCCAGCATCCTGAAAAAAACGTTGCCTTATGGTGGTATGCCCCACACATTGAAAAACGAAGTTGCCGAGATAATGGAGAGAAAGAGATATCGCAGGATAGGTGAAGTCATTATAGAAAAAGAGTACGAGATAAAAACCGTTCACAAGGATTCGAGCGGTCAGGGCATTGAGTTTGACATTGGATACGAGGAGTCCGATGGAACGCGGAAAATCTTCGCACTCGCAGGCCCGTTTCTTGAAAGCCTAAAAAAAGGCTATGTGGTCTGTATTGATGAATTGCACGACAACCTGCACCCCGATTTGGTGAAATTTCTTGTGGGTTTGTTCAACAATAAAGAGACAAACACCGGCCATGCCCAACTGATTTTCACAACCCATGAAACCTCTATGCTGAATCAGAAGGTCCTGCGCCGTGACCAAATCTGGTTTTGTGAAAAGGACAGGGGGCAAGCGACGGTGCTGTACCCCTTGACTGATTTCAGTCCGCGCAAAGGTGTTACCAATCTGGAAGCAGCCTATCTGTCCGGTCGTTACGGAGCAGTGCCCTATATCGCGGAATCACCGCAAATATAGCGGATGGGCAGAAAGGCCAAAAATACATCCCCGGCCCGCAGGGACGGCAACAAGGCCCTCTATCCGAGAGTCCTTGTTGTCTGTGAGGGCGAAAAAACTGAACGCTATTACTTTGCCGGACTCAGAAATCATCTCAGATTAAGAAGCGCCAACATCGAGATTGTCGGGGAAGGAGCCACTCCGACAAGGATTGTCAAGCGTGCGGAAAAACTTCATCAAGAAGAGCTGGATATTGGCAACCCTTTTGACGAGATTTTCTGCGTGTTTGACAAGGAAGAACATGCCGACTACGACAAAGCCGTACGCATTTTGGAGAAGAAAAGTTCGGCACGGAAGAGCAACACTCTCTGGTGGGCAGCCGTTGCCTCGGTTCCCGCCTTTGAATACTGGCTATTGCTGCATTACAGATACACGACAAGGCCGTACCAAAAAACCGGAAACAAAAGTGCGGGAGAGATGGTTACTCTGGATTTGAAAAAGCATTTCAAGGATTACAAAAAAAACGACAAGAACATTTTTGAGAAATTCAAGGGCAGACTGGAACAGGCAAAGAAAAATGCGGATAAGTCCCTCACCGCTGCTGAAAACACCGGCACAGACAACCCATCCACAAGAGTGCATGAACTTGTGGAATGCTTGCAGAATATAAAAGATAAAAGGCCTCTGACCTGAATCCAACCGCCGCCAGAAGCCGTTTGCCCTTCGCGGTATCCGGTGCCGGCTGTTGGGCGGGATGGATATTTCTGCGGCGTTAGCCGGAATCCGTTTGTTCTTCGCGGCGCCAGGCACCGGAGCGGCCTCCGGTTTTTTCGAGGAGGCGGATGTTGGTGATGGTCATGGCGCGGTCGGCGGATTTGCACATGTCGTAGATGGTCAGCAGCGCGATTTGCACGGCGGTTAGGGCTTCCATTTCAACGCCGGTCCGGGCGCGGGTTTCGGCGCGGGCGCGGCAGGTGATGGAGGGCGGTTCGGTGGTGTGCTCGAAGTCAACGGTGACGGCGGACAGCGGCAGCGGGTGGCACAGCGGCACCAGGTCGGCGGTTTTCTTGGCGGCCATGATGGCGGCGAGGCGCGCGGCGCCCAGCACATCGCCCTTGCGGTAGCCGCCGGCGACGATGCCGTCCAGCGTCTCCTGCGACAGCAGGATGCGGCCCTCGGCGACGGCGGTGCGGTGCGTGGTGTCTTTGCCGCCGACATCCACCATCCGCGCCTCGCCGCGCCGGTTGAAATGTGTAAAGTCGGCCATCAGCGGGCATAATAACAGCATGGCGATTATCGTGAAATATTTTGCGTCATTGCGCGAGAACATTGGCCGCGACGGGGATTCGGTGGAGGCCGCCGGCATCGGCAGCGTCGGCGATTTGCGCGCGGCGCTGGCGCAGCGCGGCGATGTGGACGGCGACGCGCTTGAGCGCGCGCGGTGCGCGGTCAATTATGAATACGCGGATGACGGGCAGGCGCTGAAAGACGGTGATGAAGTTGCCTTCTTTCCGCCGGTTACAGGCGGCTGAACGCGCGCCGCAATCAGGGCCGCAGCGCCAGGAACATGGCGCGTTTGCCGCGCAGCATGTTCAGCAGGATGGGGCGGCCTTTTTCCACCAGGTCGCGGATTTGTTCGATGTTCTTTACGCGGCGGCGGTTGACCGACAAGATCAAATCGCCTGAACGCAAGCCGTTGCGCCGCGCCGGGCTGCCCTGCGCGACTTCCTTGATCAGCACGCCGGCGCGCGCGGTTTCGGTTTCTTCCTGCACCACCAGTTTTGCGCCGCCGAGACGCCGGTCTATGCGCCCGCCTTCGGTCGCCACCAGTTTGCGCGCGACGATGACGGCGGTCAGCGTTTTCTCGCGCCCGTCGCGCAGGATGTCAAGTTTCACCTTGGAGCCGACGCGCAGCAGGCCGATGTAATTCCGCATGTTGGCGCTGCTGTCTATCGGCTCGTCGTCCACCGACAGCACGACATCACCCGGCATCAGCCCGGCTTCGTCGGCGGGTGATTCCGGCTCGACCTCGACAATGACGGCGCCTTTCCTGCTGTCCAGGCCGAACGCCTGCGCGAGGTCCGCCGTCAGCGGCTGAACGACAACGCCGAGGCGCCCGCGCCGCACTTCGCCGTGCTTGATCAACTGCCCGGTGACATTCATCGCCATGTTGACCGGTATCGCAAAACCGATGCCGATGTTGGCGTTGGGGCCGATGATGGCGGTGTTGATGCCGACCAGTTCGCCTTTCATGTTGATCAGCGCGCCGCCGGAATTGCCCGGGTTGATGGAGGCGTCGGTCTGGATGAAGTCTTCATACGACTCGATGCCCAGCCCGCTGCGCCCCAGCGCGCTGATGATGCCGAGCGTAACGGTCTGGCCGAGGCGGAACGGGTTGCCGATGGCGACGGCGAAATCGCCGACTTGCAGGTTCTCGGAATCGCCCAGCGGAATCTCGACCAGGTCGTCGGCCTCGATGCGGATGACGGCGACATCGGTTTCAGGGTCGGTGCCGACCACCTCGGCCTCAAACCGCCTGCCGTCGCCGAGCGTTACATACACATCGTCGGCGCCGTCAATCACATGGTTGTTGGTAATCACATAGCCTTCGTCGGCGTCAATAATCACGCCGGAGCCGATGCCGCTGCGCCGCTGCTCGCGCGTGTCGCCGTCGCGCCCGCCCGGCGCGCCATCAAAGAAACGCCGGAAAAACGGGTCGTTCTGAAACGGAAAACCGCGCCGCCGCACCAGCACCGTTTTCTCGGTGGAGATGTTGACGACCGCCGGAATCACCTTCTTCAGCACCGGCGCCAGCGTCGGTATGCCGTTGACGCGCGGGAAGCCGTCGGCGCCCGGCGCCGCAACCGGCAGCAAAAACACGATGGCCGGCAACAGACCGGCGGCGATGGCTTTCAGGCGGTTCATCGGAAACATTGTACCCGCAACGCAGGCAGGCCGCTTTTCTGGCGCGGCGTTTCGTCTTTCAGGCGGTTCATCGGAAACATTGTACCCGCAGATATTGTGAACAGAAAAAAATCGCCGCGCCCGGCAACCCGCCATCCGGCGGGCGCGGGCGCGGCGTTGCCCGTTGCGGTGTGTCAGGACTTTGTGTCAGGACACATCCACCGCGATTTTCTTCGGCTGGACTTCCTCTTTCTTGGCGACGACGATGCTAAGCACACCGTCCTCGCTTTTGGCCGAGATGCTTTCGGCGTCCGCCGTTCCGGGCAGCGTGAAGCGCCGCTGGTAGGCGCCGCCGGCGCGCTCGATGTGGATGTACTTGCCTTCCCTGTCATCGCGGTGCTCCGCGGAATGGCCGGCGTTGACGACGAGTTCGCCGTCATCAACATGCACATCAATATCGCCCGGCTTCACGCCCGGCAGATCAAGCAGAAACGTCCACGACTGGTCGTCTTCATGCACATCCACCGGCGGCGTAATCCACTGTGTTTTGTCTTCCGAACCGGCCAGGGTGGCCCCAAACAGCCGCCTCATGCCGTCGAAAAACGGGTCGTAGTGTGTCAGATACATGGTGTTTTACCTCCTTGTCATTCCGGCCAGCCCGAAGGCGCCGGTCATCGCTTTGGAAGACGCGCTGTCGCAAACCTTGAACATCTTGTCCTCCGTTGTTACCTCATATTTAGGGGCGGCGCGCAGGATTTCAAGGGGCGGGGTGCGCCTCGAAATAGCCGGTGGCGGGGTTTTTGTCGACCTTGCCGGCCTCGAACACGACGCCGTTCATCGCCACATAAACGCCCGGCGCCAGCAGTTGCACGGCGGCCAGCGCGAAGCCGGTGTTGAACACGGCGTCGCTGTCGCGAAAACGCGCGGGCGACGCGGCGCCCGTCAGCACAACGGTCTTGCCGGCGATGCCGCGCAGCGCGGCGGCGGTGTCGGCCATCGTGTCGGTGCCGTGGGTGATGACGAAATGGCGGTGGCTGTCGTCGTTCTCGATGCGGCGGCGCAGCAGTTGGCGGTCGGCGTCGTCCATGTCAAGGCTGTCCTTGCTGACAACGGCCTCCACCGCGTAATCGAAGGAAACGCGCGCCATCTCCAGCATCGCGCCGGCCTGCGGCTCGCCGATGCGGTAGTCGCTGAGCGCGTCGTAATAAATTTTGTCGAAAGTGCCGCCGGTGGCGAGTATGATGATTTTCATCGGTCGGGGAATATGGTCATGGCGCCTGAACAACAAGCTTTGCGGCCACGCCCGGTAGCGGGCGTGGCCGCTGACACCGAGCATATCGATGCTCTGCGACCACGCCCGGTGGCGGGCGTGGTCGCTAACACTGAGCATACCGATGCTCTGCGGGCACGCCCGGTAGCGGGCGTGCCCGCTAACACTGAGCATACCACTACCGCTGATGATGGCAAGGTATTACTGCGGGAGCGTCTCATCGCGGGTGTGGATCGTTGTGTGAAGTGTGGCTTGTGCCTGCCGCATTGTCCGACTTATCTGGCGACGCGCAACGAGGCTGATTCGCCGCGCGGGCGGCTGTCGTTGATGGCGGCGCTGGCGCAAAACCAACTGCGCGCCGACGCGGTGCTGACAACGCATCTGGACCAGTGCCTGCACTGCCTGCGCTGCCAGCGCGCGTGCCCTGCCGAGGTTGCCTACGCCGGTTTGATTGACGGCGCGAAAGAGTTGCTGCGCGCGGAAAAGGCGCTGCCGGCGCCGCCGTGGTGGTTGCGGTGGCTGCTTGACCATGCGTTGTTGCGCCGCACTGTCGCGGTGCTTGTCAACCTGTGGCAGCGCAGCGGCGGCGCGAAACTGCCCGTGTTGCCTGAATACACCGCAATGTTGCCGCAGGCGGCAGGGCGTGCGCGCCAACTTGACGGCGGCAGGCTGCCGCAAACGCCGACACACGAGCACACACGCCAGGATGATGGGCATGGCTTTGCCAGCGGCGAACTGCCACAAGCGCCGGCGCGCAAGCGCACGCCGCAGGCCGATGTGCAAGACGGCGGGCGCGGCGAGGTGCTGCTGTTCACCGGTTGTGTTGCCGAGATAACCGACCAGGTAACACTCAATGATGCACAACAACTGCTGCAAGCGGCGGGCTTTGCTGTGCGTCTGCCGGAGGGACGAACCTGCTGCGGCGCACTCGACCAGCACGCGGGCGACCCGCGCCGCGCACAACGCTTCAGGGAACAAAACCTGAAAGCGTTTGAAGGAACGACGCCGATTGTCTCATGCGCCAGCGGCTGCGGCGCACAATGGCGCGGCTACGGCGGCGATGCATCACGGCGGCATTTCGACATTCTTGATTTTCTGTGCGGAGACGGGCAGCAAGCGCCGCAAGATGAACTTCCGGCGCAAGGCCCGCTTTCGTCATCAGACTCTCTGCACAAGGCCGGGCAAAACGCACCGCAAGGTGAACTTCCGGCGCAAGGCCCGCTTTCGTCGCCGGACTCTCTGCACGAGAACGGGCAAGACGCCCTGCAAGGGCTTGCCTTTGCGCCGTTGGCGGCGGCGCAGACGGTGGCGTTGCACATGCCGTGCACGCAGATTGGCGCGTCCGGGCGGGTTTCGGCGGCGAAGGCGCTGCTGGCGCGGATTCCGGGGCTGGATCTGGCGGATTTGCCCGACCGCACGGGCTGCTGCGGCGCCGCGGGGCTGCATCTGCTGCGGCAATCCGGCATGGGCGGGCGGCTGATTGCGGATAAAATAGGGGCATTGGAGGCAATGAATGTGAAAACACTTCTGACAACCAATGTCGGCTGCGCGATGCACTTCCGCCGCGCCCTGCACGCAAAGGGCCTGGCGGTTTCGGTGATGCACCCGGTCTCGCTGCTGCGCCGGCAACTGGCGCGTGCGGCGAACACGGAGAACAACCAATGAACGGCCTGCTCGACCGCCTGATTGAGGGCCTGGACGAAACGCTGCGCACGCTGACCGGCACCGCTGTTGCGAGTGAGCGGGCCAATCCCGCCGACGGTGTTGAGGAAGTCGCGCTGAGCGACGAGGAACGAAAACTCTCGGTGCGGCTGATGCGCGTCAACCACGCCGGCGAGATTGCGGCGCAGGGGCTGTATCACGGGCAGGCGTTTTTTGCGCTCGGCGACGACATGCGCGAGCGGATGCTGAAAAACGCGCACGAGGAAGCCGACCACCTGTACTGGTGCCGCCGCCGCATTGAACAGTTGGGCGGGCGCACCAGTCTGCTGGCGCCGTTCTGGTATGCCGGTTCGTTCGCCATCGGCATGGGCGCCGGGCTGTTTGGCGACAAGTGGAATCTCGGCTTTGTCAAGGAAACCGAGGAGCAGGTTGTGGAGCACCTGGAGTCGCACCTTGAACGCGCGCCGGGCAACGACAAGCCGACGCTGGCGATTATCGAACAGATCAAGCGCGACGAAGCCGAACACGCGCGCGACGCCGAACGCGCCGGCGCCGACGACCTGCCGGAATGCGCGCGCCGGGCCATGCGCCTCAGCGCCAAGGTGATGACAACCGGCGCCTGGTGGGTGTGATAAGGTACAGTGCGCGGTTGCGCCGGTGTAGCTCAGTTGGTAGAGCAACTGTTTCGTAAATAGTAGGTCGGAGGTTCGAATCCTCTCGCCGGCACCATCTTTTCCGGCACCGCCGATGCGCCCGTAGCTCAGCTGGATAGAGCGCTGCCCTCCGGAGGCAGAAGTCGTGGGTTCGAATCCTACCGGGCGCGCACCTTTTCAATGCACACCGCGCCGTCAGTGGCGGACGTGAACGCCGCCCGGCGCGGCGCCGGCAGCCGCGCTATCAACGCGCGCGCACAAACTCCGCCAGTTTTACCCGCAACGCCGCCAGCACCAGCCAGTAGATTGCGGCGCCGAGTGCGACCAGGCCGGTCAGCGTCAGCGCGCGGCGAATCACCGTCCAGTCGGCCCAGCCTGCGAGCGGCGGAATCAGCACGAACAGCACGGCGCCCATCACCAGCGTTGCGGCGACAACTTTTGCCAACAGGCGGCGGGTGCGGCGGCGGATGCGGTACACCTCGTCGCGCTTCAGGGCGCGGTAAAGCAGCGCCGCGTTGAGGTAGGCGGCGGCGCTGGTGGCGATGGCGAGCGCGGTGTGCGACGCCGGCGTTTCGGAATACTCCCACGCGACGACGAACACCACATTCAGCACCATGTTGGTCACCATTGCGGCGACGGCGATGCGCATCGGGCGTCCGGGCTGCTGGCGCGCGTAGAAACCGCCGGCCAGTATCTTGACCAGCATGAACGCCGGCAGCCCGGCGGCGTAGGCGATGAGGCTGAAGCGCGCCATCTGCGTGTCATGCAGCGTGAACTCGCGGTATTGAATGAGCGAGACCAGGATGGGGCCGGCCAGCAGCATCAGCCCGGCGAGGCACGGCAGCGCCAGCAGCAGCACGCCGCGCACGCCCCAGTCGAGGGTTTCGCGGAAGCGGTCGGGGTCGGCGGCGGCGTGGTGTTTTGACAGGCCGGGCAGCAGCACCGTGCCGATGGCGATGCCGAACAGCGCCAGCGGCAACTCAACGAAGCGGTCGGACAGATACAGCCAACTGATGCTGCCGGTTACCAGGAACGACGCGATCAGCGTGTCAAACAGCAGGTTGATTTGCATGACGCCGGAGCTCAGCACCGCCGGCGTCATCAGCCGCGCGATGCGGCGCACGCCGGGGTGGCGGAAGCCGAGGCGCGGACGCACGACGATGCCGATGCGCTTGAGCCACGCCAGTTGAAACGCCAGTTGAACAACGCCGCCGAACAGCACGCCCCAGGCCAGCGCCGTGATGGGCTGTTCCATCAGCGGCGCGAGCCACAGCGCCGCCGCAATCATGGACAGGTTCAGCAGCACCGGCGTGAACGCGGGCGCGCCGAAACGCCCGTAACTGTTGAGAATGCCCGACGCCAGCGCCGTCAGCGAGATGAACAGCAAATACGGGAAGGTGATGCGCAACAGTTGCGACGCCATATTGAAGCGGTCGTTCTCGCCGACGAAGCCGGGCGCGAAAATAAAAATCAGCACCGGCGCCAGCAGCACGCCGACGGCGGTGACGCCGAGCAGCAACGCGGCAAGCGTGCCGGCGACGCGGTCGGCGAGTTGGTGCGCTTCGCCTGCGCCGCGCCGCGTTCTGTATTCCTGAAAGACCGGCACAAACGCCTGCGACAGCGCGCCTTCGCCGAACAGGCGGCGCAGAAAGTTGGGCAGGCGGAAGGCGACGAGAAAGGCGTCGGTGGCGCCGCCGGCGCCGAAGGCGATGAAGATGGCGGCGTCGCGCACATAACCGAGAATGCGCGACAGAAAGGTGATGGCGCTGAAAACGGCGCTGGATTTGAAGAGGGTGGGGGCGGTCATGGCGGGTATTTAACCAGATTGCGGGGGAATGTTCTGCACCCGCGCCGGTACTGTACGATAACCTTATCCACAGGTTGATTGCAATGAACGGCATACTGATTTCCGCGCTTCCGCTGATTGTGCTGATGGCCGCCCTGCTGCTGAAAAGAGGCGCGGTGGCAAGCCCCATTGCCGGCGGCGCGGCGGTGCTGGCGGTTGTTTTCCATGATGCGCGGTTCGCGCTTGACACCGGCGCGCTGCTTTCCGCCGACCTGCCCGTCGTTCTCATCCTGACGCTTTCGGTGGCGCTGGTTGTGGTGCCGGGGCAGATGTTGAACGCCCTGTTGCAGGCATCCGGCGTTATCGCCGCCATCGGCGCGCGCATCGAGACCATTCCGCTGTCGCGCATGAAAATGGCCTCAATGATTGTGCTCGGCGTCGCCCCGGCGCTTGAGTCCATGACCGGGTTCGGGGTGTCGCTGTTTTTCACCGTGCCGGTTCTGGTGCAACTCTTCAGCATGAACAAGGCGCTGCTGCTGTCGCTGCTGAGCATGAACATCATGCCGTGGGGCACGCTTGCGCTCGCCACCCAGGTTGGCGCGCAACTGTCCGGCACGCCGTTTTCGCAGTTGGCCTTCACAACCAGCCTGACCAGTTTTGCGGTGTTTCCGGTTATCGGGCTGCTGATTTTCGCCGTCTGCCGCGAACCCGGCGACCAGTGGCGCGTGCTGGCCTGGCCGCTGCTTGCCGGACTGCTGCTGTCGTGCTGCCTGGTGTTCTACAACACGCACGCCGCCGCGGAACTGGCCGGCGTGTATGCCGGGCTGACCACCGCCGCGCTGATGCTGCTGGCCGAGTTTCTGCGCCGCGGGCCGGGCTTGTTGTCGGCTTTTCTGTCGGCCCGTCCCGCGCTGCTGCGTTTGTTCGCGCCTTATCTGACGCTTATCGCGCTCATCGGCCTGTCGCGGATTGCGCCGGTGCATGATGCGCTGCAAAACCTGCCCGGTTTTCAGAGCGGCAATGTGAAACTGTTTGTGTTCGCCAGTCCGGGGGTGTTTATTTTCCTCACCATCGTGCTGATGTGCGCGTGCTCCGGAACCTGGCGCAACCACTCCGGCGCGCTGCGCGACGGAATCCGGCGCGCGGTGTATCCGGTGACCGCCACCATGCTGTTTCTGGTGTTCGCGCAACTCCACCGCGCCAGCGGCATCTTTGAAGACCTGGCCTCGCGGATGGTCGCGCTGAGCGTGCAGGAGATGACCTTCATCGCGCCGCTGCTCGGCATGTTAAGCGGCTATGCGACCGGTTCCAACATCGGCGGCAACGCGCTTTTCATGGCGCTGCAAAGCGACACGGGACGGCATTTTGAACACGCGATTGCGTTTGCTGCGTTGCAAAACAGCAGCGCGGGCCATGCGGTGTTTTTGTCGTTGCCGGTTGTTTTGCTGGCGTTGTCGATTGCTGCTGGCAGTGGGCGGGGTGATGGGCGGGGCGGCAGCGGGGATGATGTGCGGGCGCGTCAAGCGTGGCTGATTCGGCGTGCACTGTTGTGTGCGCCGTTGATTTATGCGGCGCTGGTTGTGGGGTTTTGGGGGGTGGTTGGGTGATTGCGGGATTGGTGGCAGGTGATGGGGGGATTGATTTCGGCGGAGTGCTGCGGCGCGGGTTATTTGTTTATGGGTACCTTTGCCGCTTGAAACCGCCGATTGCGGCGGCAATGGACGCGAGTGTTTTCGGCGGGCCATACAGGCCGCTGTCATGAATGTCGCGCAGGGCGTCCAGGTCAAGTTCCGCGAGATTCCTGAACACGGAGCGTGTAACCTGCTGCCTTGATTTCACGCGGGATACATCCATGCCCTGACTTTCCAGAAAAGCGCGAACATGGGTGACATTGGGCATGAATTTTTTTGCCTCGTAGCGTTCGGCCATGTCTATGAGGATGGCGCGCTTTTTTTGGTCGTCCAAGTCAAGGGATTTGGCGACGGCGATTGCATCGCGCCGGGTTCGCGGTTTCAGCTTGTTAGATTTGTTTGTTTTCATGGCCTGATTATACTGACGGAATTACCGGAAATACTTACTTTCCGACGAACGGTAAAAAGGTTGCAGGTTCAGGCTTGGGGGGCGGCAGAGCAGATAGGACATCTCTACTCTGGGCTTACAGGGGCGAAAATCTGGTATCGAGGCTCTTAAGCAAGTGGCGTATAATGTTGCATATTGTGCGAAACCAATCTACCACCAATGGATAATGAATAAATTAAGTAAAATCTACAGAAGTAAGGAACCAGCACTTCTTTGTGCAGAGAAGCGGTTAAAATCCATTCTTAAATCGGTCGTTAATGAGATCGAAGATAAGCGCCTGGTACGCGCTACAGTAACTGAAGTGCGAAGAAAGCGTTCTAAAAGCATTCAACAAAAGGCCAAGAAGGAAGGATGGGATACAAGTGAGGCATTGTCACTTTGTAAGGACCTCGTCGGAGGACGAGTGGTCTGCAATAATATTGAGGATGTTCGTCGATTTGCAGAATTGCTTAAAGGAAAACTCTGTGACGACTATGGTGTGAAAGATTATATGGATAAGCCCCATGAGAATGGTTATAGGGCACTCCATATCAATTGGTGGATGGATGTCGGGGAGTCTCTTTCCCCAGATATTGTTTCTTGCGAGGTGCAAATCCGTACTCGCCTGCAGGATGCATGGGCAGAACTCTCGCACGATGATACCTACAAGCAGGCACATCTTCTTCCTGATGGCCTTCGTGCCCGAACCAAAGACCTCGCTGAGATTCTGGCAGCCGCCGATAGGATTGCCAGTGATATTCGGTTGGATGTAACGAAGAAAGTCGCCCCTCCCAAAGACTGTCCCGACATGAGCCAAGTTTCGGATGAGGGTTTGGCATATTGTTTCAAGGAGGTATTTGGCAAATCGCCGTACGACTATGCCATCAGGATGGCTCACAATTTATGCGGTCGGCTACAGATTACCACGCTCAAAGATTTCCTGGATGTTCTTAATCAGGAAAAATTTCGAGGTGAAATTAATACAGCTTACCGGTCTATCATCAATGCCAGCATTGAAAACGAAATGATTTTTCTTGCGGCGCTGCACGCGGCCGCAAAAGATGAAGCGGCGGCTATCCGTTGGGTGCGTAAAAAAGCACACCAAGAGCGACGCGAAATAGAGCAGATTGCCATACACGAGGCGTTAAGCAGTCTGCCAGCCACATGTGAAGAATTCATTACAAGTTTGGAAAGTCCGCATGGTGAAGCGGAAGCTAATATCGAAGAGTGGGCTGAAACCTTTGGGGCAATGAAAGAGTGCTTCTGCGGCAATCAAATTGTTCAACCAGATACGTTCGCGGAGGCCGCGATGAATCACTATAGAATTTCTGAAGAAGACGAAGTTGATGTCCGTGAGCGAATTGAATCTGCCGTACATGGGTCTGGTGTCGATATTGGTAATTGGGATGAGGATGGGACGCTGTGCGCATTTCACCGCAATTGGAGGCATGAATAATAAGTTCGGTAGCCAGCGCAAAATCAGGTATTATTCGGCATCAAGCCAACTGCTACACTTGTAAGTTGAATCCGCGAAAACTATTGAGGACCAATAACATGAACAAATTATTTTTCAGAGTGACTTTTACTGCTTTGCTTGTTGTGGCAGCGCTATATGGGACGGCACCTTCGGCAAAAGCCCAGTCTGGCCCTGGGCCGAAGTTTCCCTCGCCTGAAGGGCTGGAGCTTGAGCTTCCTTCAAAAGCCCGGTCCGGTTTCGGTGCGGTTGCTGATTTAACGCCGTTCCCGTTCCCGGAGCTTCTTACGCCAAAAGCCCAGTCCGGTTCCGGGCTGAAGTCCGGCTCCGGGCTGGAGATTGATAATCCTAGGAAGGTGGAAGTTGCAGTTCTGATTGAATCCTTGGACGATGACGCTAAGGAAGCGGGGCTAAGCGAGAGTTTAATTCTGGCAAAAGTGAATCTTCGCCTTCGGCAGAATGGGTTGACTCCAGTCAATAGAGAGAAAGAGAGAGAACAAGAGGGCTTTTTACATGTCAATATAGCGGTAGTGAACAATGCCTGGTATATGAGTGTGTTTTTCTATCGTATAGTATTTTATTATTCAAATAATCAACTTATTACAAAGTTGGCGCCCACTTGGGTTAAAGAGTCAATGAGAACTTTTGGGAGAGATGCAAATTTTATCTTGAATAAATTGGAAAATCATATTGATGTATTCATTGACGCTTATCTTAACGCAAATAATCTTTAGCGCCCCATGAATTGACTTTAGAGATAATCAGCGGCAGCTCCAAGCAAGAGAAGTGAAAATGGGATACCTGACTACTGCCAAAACTCCACGGCATCGGCCCCAAACCCTAGAAAAAATCGTGTTTTCGGCGGGTCGTACAGGCTGCTGTCCTGAAGGTCGCGCAGAGCGTCTATTTTTATCCTTTGCGAAATCGCACTCATAAGTTGAATTCACGTTGCCCTATTTCGAGATATATCTAATGCCCAGCAGAGAGCAGATTGATTGTTCAATGCTTGCCCTGCTATGATGTGTATTCATATAGTGTTGCGTCCTAATGGACAGCACTCCTTTCAAGAAAGGATCATCATGTTTTTTTAATAAGCTACCAAGCTCTCCTTTCACGCTTTCAGTAAGTTCTTTTGCACTATCCAACCGACTGAAATATCCTATAAGTTCATATGCAGGAGTTGAATGTTGCTGCACAACTTGATTGATAGTATCTCTAATTTCCGGCTGATTTATTGCACCAACAATTTTTTCAATCTGAGCCATTGTCCACTGAAAAGAAATAAATCGAATAAACCTCCTGATTTTCCGCTCATCATAATCAGGGTGCTTTTCATGGATGTAATGTGCAAAATAATTTATTTCCTCTTCACTACTTAAAATAAGATTGACAAGGCGCAAGCCACTATCCATGATGGTCTTGATGATTTCCTCTACTTTCTCTTTCTCCAAGCTGCCATATTTATTTCTCAGGACTTGTTCCAGAATTTCAGTGTTTTTCAGGATTCTATAAAAATCATTGGCCAGATATGCACCATCAGTGTCTTCCATTTCGTTTCCTGGTTCAACTTGCTGATTATGGATATCCCGAATTTCCCGCCTTTCCCTTTCTTTCGCCCTTTCAGCTTCCACACTATCGGTGGAAAGTATATTTTTCTCTATATTATCAAGGATAGTGCCAAATCTTTTCGTTTCCTTACGATCCAATATGGCTGGCTCAAGGATGTCCAGTGAACACATGGTCCTAGCCAATATATCATCTATTATTTTATCATCGCTTGTATGATGAATAGTAAAAAGAAGTGTCAGATAGTTTGAGGGCACATAGCTTTTTTCTCCCATCTCTTCAAGTATTTCTTGATATTTTTTCCTATCTTTTGAAAAGAACCTCCCCAAGAAAAAATAATGCATATATTCTTTCTCAAAAAGACCTTCTTGTGTAATGATACCGTACTCATCATGCTTTAGTCTGTTAATAATTGAATTTGGAATAAGAAATTTGCCAGTATATTTTGCAACAAACTCGTTGAAGTCGAATGTATCTGCAGAATACTTTTTCTTATGATCATAAATTTCAAATGCCAAATGTTCGGCAAAATTAAAGCATGCGTTTATATCTTTATCACTGCTGGAGATTCCCGCTTTAATCAAATTGGAGACAATCAGTACATAGTAGCAATGCCCATGCGAAGTTATAGATACACCTCTAGGCATATAGCCTTCGTAGGTTTGCAGAACGGTCAGCAGATAAAACGGATACATAGGCAGGATTTTGTTGGCGTCGATTGATTTAAGACGATTTTCTATTTGATCTATGAGACCATCCGTGACAGGCTCGTCCAAGTCAGATAATTCTAATCTCTTCCTGATTAGCTGCTCTTGTTGTCGGTAAGTTAACGGTTCTATTTCTGCTTCAAGATAATCAGTCAGGCGCCCTTCATCTCTGAAATAAGAGTAGAAAATATCAGAAGACAAAGTGATAATTATCCTGTCGAAAAAATCATTGGCGAATACAACGAATTCAATTAAGTTAGGTGCTGATGACAAATTATCCAATATAAGAGTCTTATCATCCTGCTTTTCCCACAGGGAATAATCTCCATTAAACTGATGGCGGTATTCGTTGCGAAAAATTTCTTTGCTGGGTTTCCCAGAAACCCCTTTTAAATCTATATGCAGAACAGGGTGGGATTTCTTGACTAAGGACAGAAACAAGTATCGCCCAAGAGCTGTTTTGCCACTCATTGTTTCCCCATGAATGAGGACACGCTTCTTCTTTAGAAGCTCCGTTTCATTGATAATTTCCTCTATCAGTTCTTGCCCCTCTTTCGCCTGTGGTATGTAGCATGTTAAGGGCAGAAAGAAGAAAATATCTTGCAGCTTAATGTGGTGTTGTGACAGGAAATCTGTCTTTTCCATTTCCCTCAGAAATTCTCGTTTAGGGGAAAAATTTCTTTTCAGCTTATTGATGATGGTTTTGATGCCTTCATACACTTCATTCCATGGCTCACTATCATCGGCAAATGCGGCAACCGCTCTTCCATCCGTAGGCAGCGCCTTAACATCGTCATCATCAAGCAGGTCTTTCCATGCACACTCCGACAAAATAATTGGAACTCGAAACAACAACTCGCCTTGGTTAAAAAGCCTCTTTGCATAATCCCATTCTTTCATACATTCATCAGAGGCAATGAAATCTTGACTAAGGAGAAACACAATAATGTCTGCATTGTCCATCTCCTTTTTTATTTTTGGAGAAATTTGTTCCCCCGGCAAAATACTGTGATCAGACCAGTGCTTGAGCAATCTGCTTCTCTCAAGCAGGGCAAGCGATTTTTCCATAGCTTCCTTGTATCTTTGATCTTTGTGAGAGTAGCTGAAAAACAGGCGTACAGGGAAAGTTGGATTTTTCTCGGTCATGATTTTTCCTCCTCGTTCATGATTCTTCGTCAATTGATTGCTACCAAGCCCTGGCATCGCAGTGGTAACTCACTTGCTTTTGTTCTAAAACCTGTTTCTTCAGATTCAGACAATTAGCCGGATCTTGAATAGCCGTAATTTTCGGGCCTTGCTCAAGGTTGCTGACAACCGATAACACATAGCGCATTTTATGCTCTTGTGCTTGTTCGTGTTCTTTTTTTGTGAGCCGTATGCTGCCGACAGACTTTGCCACCCCTTTTACCTCTGACAGGTAAAAATGCTCGCCTGTCTGGATTTGAAAGTCGTATCCATCACCAAAAAACCTCGCATCTTTTAATATTCCGTTTTTGAACAAGTCCACGGATTGATAGCGGTGAATAAAAAACAACTCCGCCTCCAGACCTGTTTGCTGAAGCTTCTTAAAGATACTGCGCGTTATTGGGGTGATGCCTTTCCTGGCATCATATTCGGGAAATTGATTGGCAAGATGCGCTTTCAAAAGATTGACATAGGAATGCACATCCAGCTCACCAAAAAGTGAGTCAATGTATATTTTGCGATGCATGTAGTCGCTTTTTCTTTGCCACCAACCTTTTCGTTTGTTCTCAAAAAAAGGATCGAACATGTCTTGCCTGTTTTTCACAGTGTCGCTGGTGTCGGCAACGCCGATTTGAACACAATGGTTGTATAACTCTGACTTGGATGAAAACCCAAAGGCTTTAACAAAGGTTGAATCAAACTTTGCCAAGCCGTAGCCGATGAGGTTCAGAATTTTATAATTGGGATGTTTGTTAGATGACATGGTGAATTTTGGGCGGAGCGACATTACGCGCAACTTGCCCGAAAGCAACGATACCAGATTTTCGCCCTGATGAAAGCAGGATATTCATTATCGGGGGCAAGCCCCTCACCGCAAAACCGCCCGCGCATTCGTCGCCTGTATCGGACGATTATTCGGATGGTGCATCACCCGCGCAAACCGTTCAATCTGTTCGGCGGACGCCGGCACCGGATTCTTCATCACCAGCCAGCGCACGCCCTCGGTGCACGGCGGCGTTGTCAGCGAGCCGTTAAAGCGGTAGTGGTCGCGGTTGGCGGGCAGAATGTCGGCGGCGGCGACGGGCGAGGGCAGGGCGTGTTTGTCGCCGGCGTGCTGCGGCATGTTTGCCCACGCCTCGGCCAGCCCCTTGTTGGCCTCGCCGTGCGTGAACATCACCGCGATAACCGCCAGGTGGCCGTCCTTGTCGGCGTGCACAAGGTGCGCCTCCATCGGAAACGACTGGCCGTTGATGTGGTTTTCACTCGGCGCGTGAAAGTGAAACTGCTTGAGGGCGAATGCGCGCCCGTCAACGCTGATGCTGCTGTCCGCCGCGTATTGCACCTGAACGGTGTGGCCGTTGTTCAGGATTTCATTGCCGCCGGGGCGGTAATCAAAGCGGATGGGTTGCAGGTCCGCCTCGGTAAAGCCGGTCAGGTTGATGGGCGCCTGGTTTTTGCCGGCGCAGGCGCGGTATTGCGGCGACAGTTCGGCCCAGTGTTGCGGGCCGGTGTCGCCGGAGTAACCCCAGCGCGGCGCGTCGCCGGTGCAGGCGAACCCGAACAGAACCGCCAACGCCGCGGCAAGCAGTGTTTTTTTCATCGTGTTTCCCTCAGCATGGTTTTCAATTGATTGTAGAAAATTTCGGCGCAGCGGTTGATGTCTTTCAGGTTCTCCAGCGCTTCGCGGTTGAACAGGCCGAGGCCGTCCCCGCCCAGGCTTTGCTCCAGCGCCCGCCGGTATTCGGGAACCTCGCCCCACGCCGACACGGTGTGGTCTTTTATCTCGATATGAAACTGGATGCCGTAGGCGTGCTCGCGGTATTTGAATATCTGGCATTCGGTGGTGTCGGTGGAGCCGAGCATCGTCACATCCTTGTTGTGCCGCAGATTGGCGACTTCCCATGAATGCCATTGCAGCGCCTTGAAGGTTTGCGGAAACCCGGAAAAGATTTTGTCGCGCCTGCCGGCGCCGTTGATGCGAATATCAAAGATGCCGACTTCCGGCGACGCAGATTTCACCACCTCGCCGCCGACGACTTCCCCCAGCAACTGGCAACCGAGGCAAAAGCCCATGAACGGCTTTTCAAGCGCGACGACAAACTCGCGGATGGCTTTTTTCTCGTCAACCAGCCACGGGAATTCCCGTTCCATGCAGGTGTCCATCGGCCCGCCCATCGAGAACATCGCATCAAACTGCTCCAAGTGCGCCGGAATTTTCTCGCCCAGGTCAAGGCGCACGGTGGTCAGGCCAAAATGGTCTTGCTGCATCAGGTCGTGCAGGTAGCCAAGGTCTTCAACATCAATGTGCTGAAGCACCAGTATTTGCGGCGGTAAGGCGGACATGTGGGTATTCGGGCTGGTCAGGCGGCGTTGTTCATGGTCGGCATCAGGCGATTGCGTTTGTGCCGGGCCTCCGAAAGGCGGTGGCCGTTCATTATGCCTGTTTCTGCATTCCAGCGGCGGCGGGCTTGCGTATTCAACTAAGCAAAGTTAACTTTGCTTAGTGAAAAATTGGCCAAATACAGGCGGCAAATCAACCGCTTACAGCGTGCACAAAACGGTAGAATGGCCGCCCAAACCGCCCTTTTCGCCAGGCACCGCCCGCTCCTACCGGCACCATTCCCTCGGGTCCAGCGGTTTTCCGCGGTGGCGGATTTCGAAGTAGAGGCCGTTGTTGCGCTGGGCGACGGGGTCGTTCATCACGGCCAGTTGTTCGCCGGCGGTCACGGCGTCGCCGACGCTCTTGTAAAGCGCCTTGTTGTTGCCGTAAAGCGACATGTAGCCCCTGCCGTGATCCACAATCACCATCAGGCCGTAGCCGCGTATCCAGTCGCTGAAGACAACCCGGCCCCGGTGGATGCTGCGCACCGGGGTGTCGGGCGTGGCGTCGAGGAACACGCCGCGGTAAATGCGCCCGTGTTTGCGAACGGCGGCGCGGCTCGCCACCGGCCATGGCAGGCGGCCTTTCAGCGACGGGAATTGCGTTGCCGCCGTTGCCGGCATCGGCACTTTGTCCAGACGCTCCAGCAGGCCGCGCAGGCGCGCCGCGTCTTGTTCCAGCATCGCAAGGCCGCCGCGCTGCTGTTTGATTTGCGCTTCCAGCGCGCGCCCGGCCTGGTCGCGTTCGCGCTTCTCGCGGGTCAGCGCGTCAAGGCGCTGCCGGCGTTCGTTCTCCTGCTTCGCCAGCGCCGCCCTTTTGTCGAGCAGCGCGGTGTGCACCGACGCCAGTTCCGACAACTCGCCGCGTATCTGCCCAAGACGCTGCTTGCGCGCGCCGCGGAAGTAGTCCGAATACACATTGCGCCGTTCCAGTCCGCTCCAGTCGTCGAAACTCAACTGGTAGCGCAGTTCACCCAGGTCGCCGTCGCGGTGCAGCGCGCGCAACTCCGCGCCCAGCAGCGACAGCACGCCGCGCGCCTGCGACGACAGGGCGGCGGCGCGTTTCTCCAGTTTCTCCACGCCGGCCTGCGCCTCGCGGAGCCGGCGCGCCGAGGTTCGCAACTGCCGGCTCAGGTCGCTGATCTGGCGTTCACTCGCGGCAATGCGGTTGTGCAAACGGTCAAGTTGCGCCTGCGACGACGACAACTTCTCCTGCCCCTGCCGAATCTCACGCTGAATTTCAAGCAAACGCGCGGTGTTGTCGTCCGCCGCAGTAACCGACCCCGCAACAAACAACCCGGCGAACGCCACGATGAACGCCACGGCAAAGCGCATAACAAATGGCATAGAAAACCGCCCGGCAAAGCGCACGGCAGGCGCCGCGACAAGCGGCCCCCGAAGGCGCGACACGGCGCGCAATGCAAGGTGCGACACTCGCGCGTGGCGCGGCACTCGGCGGGGAAGACACGCGGGAACTGGCATCGGCATCGCAAACCATTATAATAGGCGCCCTCAACCCGGCCCGACATGCAGGACGACTACACCATGTTCATCGCCGACAACATTTTCCTGTTCGGCATTCTGACGGCGCTTGCCGTGATGATTGTCTCGACGGAGATGAAGCGGCTGCTGAAGAAATACCGCGACATCACGCCGGCGGAAGCGGTGCAACTGATTAACCGCGAAGGCGCGGTGATGCTGGATGTGCGCGAGTCGTCGGAACTGGAAACCGGGCGCGTGCGCAACGCCAAATTCCTGTCCGCCAGCGTGCTGCCGAAACGCATGGACGAACTCGACGACATCCGCGACAAGCCCATCATCACCTTCTGCGCGCACGGGCTGAAGGCGCGCAACATCTGCCAGTTGCTGAGCAAGCGCGGCTTCCCCAACATCTACTTCCTGAAAGGCGGCATCGCCGCGTGGGAGCAGGCCAACCTGCCGCTGACGAAGAAATGAGCAGCCGCGTACAGATTTTCTCCACCCGAAACTGCCCTTTCTGCAAGGCGGCAAAGCGGCTGCTCGATGTCAAGCAGGTTGCATACAACGAGGTGATGGTGGACACCGACGCCGAGCAGCGCGAGGAAATGGTGCGGCGCACCAAACGCACATCGGTGCCGCAGATTTTCATCGGTGATTTTCATGTCGGCGGCTACCAGGAAATGGCCGAACTCGACGCCGATGGTAAACTGGACGAACTGCTGAAAGGCGCGGGCGGCCCGTAGCACGGCCCGCGCACGAGTCCATCACAACGAGTCCATCACAACGAGTTCATCACAACAGGTCCACCACAACAGGGCGGCGCAAACCATGGAAAAGAAAAAAACATCCGCAAAACAACAGGGGCACCTTGAGATCAAGCGCGTCTATCTGAAAGACGCCTCGTTCGAGTCGCTGCACGCGCCCGATTCGCTGGAGGCGGAATGGCACCCGCACATTGACATCAACCTGCAAAGTTCCAGCCAGAAACTGCGCGAGACGCTCTACGAGGTTGTGCTGCACATCACCATCGCCGCGCGCCAGGACGAGAAGCGCATTTTCCTGGTCGAGATCGAGCAGGGCGGCACCTTTGTCATCAGCGGCTTTTCCGACAAGAAACTGGAATCGGTGCTGCAAGCCTACTGCCCCAACATCCTGTTTCCGTTTGTGCGCGAAACCATCGCCAACCTCGTTTCAAAGGGCGGCTTTCCGCAACTGCTGCTGGGGCCGGTCAACTTCGAGGCGGTGTACCGCCAGAAACAACAGGCGCTGCAAGTCGAACCGCAGGAAATCGGCAAACCGCACTGAACCGCAGCGGGCCGCGGCGCGCCGACAACGATGACGCAAGTAACCGTGATTGGCGCGGGCGCCTGGGGCACGGCGCTTGCGCTGCACCTGGCCAGGCGCGGCCACGCGGTCGGCCTGTGGGGGCGCGACGGCGAACTGATGGAACGCATCGCCGCCACCCGCCGCAACGACACCTACCTGCCCGGCGTTGAACTGCCGCCGGCGATGATGACTCACCGCGACTTTGACGAAGCCGTCGCCGCCGGCGAACAACTGCTGCTGGCGGTGCCGACGGCGGCGCTGCGCGCCGTCTGCGAGCGGCTGAAAGACGCCGTCGGCAAAAAGCATTCGGGGCTGGTGTGCGCCATCAAGGGCATTGAAGTGCAAAGCGGCTGCCTTGTGCACGAGGTGGTCGAGCAGGCCTTCGGCGGCGGCCTGCCGCTGTGCGTGCTGGCGGGGCCGTCGTTTGCCGAAGAGGTCGCCGCCGGCAAACCGACCGCCGTCACCGTCGCCTCGCGCGGCGGGCAGGCGGCGCGCGACGGCGCCGCGCCGTTTCACGGCGGCCACCTTCGCGCCTACACAACCGACGATGTGGTCGGCGTTGAAATCGGCGGCGCGCTGAAAAATGTCATCGCCATCGCCGTCGGCATGTCGGATGGCCTGGGCTTCGGCGAAAACGCGAAGGCCGCGCTGATTACACGCGGCCTCGGCGAAATCCTGCGCCTTGCGCTGGCGTTGGGCGCGCGCGCCGAAACCGTCACCGGCCTGGCCGGTCTGGGCGACATCGTGCTGTCCTGCGGCAGCGACCTGTCCCGCAACCGCCGCTTCGGCCTGCTGCTGGCGCAGGGGCTGGGCCGCGACGAGGCGCTCGGCAAAACCGGCGGCGTCGTCGAAGGCCTGCCGACAACCGGCATCGCACTGCAACTGGCGCGCCGCCATGGCGTTGAAATGCCGATTTGCGAACAGGTCGAGCGCGTCTTGCAGGGCGAGACGACAATGCAGAACGCGGTGGATGAGTTGCTGAGAAGACCGGCGAAAACCGAAACGGGGAACGCCGCTTAAGACGAAGCGTCTTGTTCGCGGCGCGCTTTCTCTTCAAGCGCCTCGCGCGTGCGTTCTTTCAGCAACATGCGGCGGGCGCGTCGCATCCACGATCTCAGCGACTTTCCGAGCAGACGCCGTTCGCGGCGCAGGGATGCGAGTTCCAGCGGAAAGGTGTCGGGGCGCCGCGTCCGGATGCCGCCCTTGCCGTTCAGCAGCCCGTTTTTCAGGCCGCTTTTCAATTCGTTGATGGCGCGTTTCATGGCGCGCCGCCCGCCGCGCGGCGCGAGCGGTAACGGTAAAAATGCGCGCCGATGACATCTTCGGCCTGCTTGTAGCGTTCCTTTGCCTCCGCCGATGTCAGGTCGTGTATGCGTACATAAAACACGCACGGATAGGGCCGCACCTTGCGGTCGTTGGCGAACTCGTGAATCGGCTTCGTCACCCGCAGAAACTCGCGGTCGGAAATGCGCTTGCTGAACGGGAAGTCGGCCAGCGGCAGGCCGGCTTTCTCGTCGTGGTACTGCGTCGGCGGCGCGATGTCCTCCACCTGCATGCTCTTGTCGTAGATGTTCACATCAAACAAATACACCTGGCTGTATTGGCCCTGCTCGTCGGTCTCGTGCCAGCACGACGGGTCAATGCCCTTCTTCGCCGCCAGTTGCTCGATGGTCTCGGCCTGCTGCCTGCTTTGCTCCCGCAATTCCTTTCTGCTTTCAATCAGCAGGGCGATGGACTTGCGGTCGAGTTTCAGGTTCTCCGCCTGCAACATCAGCCGCAGCCGGTTCAGGCGCCCGGCCTCGCGCGACGCCACCTGCATTTCCTGCGCGTCGCTGCTGCCCGACAGCGCGGCGCCGTACAGCGCCGTCAGCAACAGCAGCAGCAGAAACAGCAGCAGGATGAACAGTTCCGCCACCGTCAGCCCCAGCACCAGGCCGCGGCGGTACGAGCGCCCGCTTTGCAGCGCGGCGTTGAGCCGGTTATTGTCTGTATCCGACACTGTCTATCTCCTTGCGGATGGCCTGCGCCGCGTCAAGGAGAGACTGGTGCACTTCCTGCACCATGACCCGCGAAGCGTCCAGGTGGCCCTGCATGCTCTGGCGAAAATCTTCCGACACCCGCACATGCCCCTGCACCTGCGATTCGCTGGTCTTCAGCGTCTCGGACAGTTGCCGCGAGGCCATCGCCATGTCTTCGCCGATGCCGGCAATGCGCTCGCCGAGGGTGGCGGTTTTGGCGGCGACCGTGTCAATGGACTGCGACAGCCTGCTGACATCCACATCCTGTATCATCTGGATGAATTCGTCCATGCGGTTGATCATCCGGGTTTCGGTCTCGACCACTTCCTGCACCGGCGACAGCGATTTTTTCAGCGTCTGCGCGAGTTCGCGGAATTCCTTGACGACGATGTCCGGGCTGCTTTCCAGCACCTTCAGCCGCTCGGAGAAGGCATCAAGCCGCTGCAGAAAAGTCGCCAGCGATTGGGTGGAGGCTTGCAGTTGCTGTTCCAGGCGGGTTCTCAGCGTGTCGCCGATTTCGTTGATCTTGCCTTCCAGTTGGCCGAAGGTTTCGTCGAGTTTCGCGGTGATGCCGCCGGGGCCGTCCACCAGCGTTCCCAGTTGGCTGGAAATCTGGTCCATCGCCGCCTGCGTGCGGGTGACCGTTTCCGTCACCCGCGCCTCCTGTTTCTCGAACGACGACTGGAGGCGGTCGGTGGTTTGTTCCAGCCTGGCCGCCGCGTCGTTGATGTGGTCGCCGGCCAGGCGGCTGTTCTCCTGCAGCATCTCGTTGACTTCCGAGAACAACTGGCGCACCACCAGCAGGAACGCGCTGATGTCTTTCGACCACTGGTACAACTCGGTGCGGAAATGCCCCATCGCCTTGCCGAGTTCGCGCCGCGCCTGGGTCTCGATGATGGTCAGGTCGGGCTGGAACGACTGGATGACAACGCGGTAGAGTATGCCGAAGACGGTCGAGGACAGCGCGACGCCGAAACTGGTGACGACATCAAACACCTGCGCGCCGCCGGCGACGGCGAAGTCGTGCGTGTAGAGTGAATAGCCGAGGATGATCAGCGTGAACAGCAGGCCGAGATAATACAGGTTGTCGCCGGCGCGCTCGTTGCCGCGGTCATTGACCAGCGTGTGGATGAACAGCGCGGTCAGCACGGCAACCGCCCACGCCGCAGACGCCCAGGCGTATTCGGCGAAATAGTATTTGAGAATGAAGATGCCTGCGGCGGCGGCCACAAAAGCCGCGATAAAAACCGCTCTGTCTGAATTTTTCATAGTCGGGAACCCGTTGTTGTGGAGTGGTGGCATATTATCAAAATTTGCGGGGAGCGGGGAAGGGAGTTGGCAGAGGCGGCAGGGGCAGGCCGGGGGCGCGGGCGGGCGGCGGCGGCGCAGGTGGTATCATGGCGGGGCCGATGGCTTCCGGAAACGATTCCCGACTGGCCGTTGATTTTTGCGGCCTGCGCTTCAGCACCCCGCTGGTTCTGCTGTCGGGCTGCGTCGGCTTTGGCGATGAATACACGCGCGTTGAGGGTTTCTCGCACGCCGATGTCGGCGCCGTCTGCCTGAAAGGGACGACGCTTGCGCCGCGAACCGGCAACGAACCGCACCGGCTGGCCGAGACGCCGGACGGCATGCTCAACGCCATCGGCCTGCAAAACCCGGGGGTGGATGCGCTGCTGGACGACATCCTGCCGGCGCTGGATTTCAGCGAGACGCGGTTTATCGCGAATGTTTCCGGTTCAAGCGTCGAGGAATACCGCGAGATTGCGCGCCGCCTTGACGACTCGCCGGTTGACGCGATTGAAATCAACATCTCGTGCCCGAATGTGCGCGAGGGCGGCGTTGAATTCGGCAACCATCCCGAACCTTCGGCGCGGGTTGTCGCGGCGTGCCGCGCGGTGACGGACAAGGTGCTGATTACCAAGTTGTCGCCCAACCAGGCCGACATCGCCGACAACGCGCGCCGCTGCCTTGAAGCCGGCAGCGACGCCTTCGCCGTCATCAACACCGTCGCCGGCATGGCGATAGACGCCGGCACACGCAGGCCGGTGCTCGGCAACAACCGCGGCGGCCTGTCCGGCCCGGCCATCAAGCCCGTCGCGCTGCTGAAAGTGTGGGAGGTGCACCAGGTGTGCAAGGCGCACGCGGCGCCCATCATCGGCCAGGGCGGCGTCACCTGCGGCCTCGACGCCATCGAATTCCTGATTGCCGGCGCCAGCGCCGTCGGCATCGGCACCGGCCTGTTCTACGACCCCCTGCTGTGCCCGAAAATCAACCGCGAAATTGCGGATTATCTGGACGAACACGGCATTGAGAATGTGGCGGCACTGAGCGGGTCACTGGAGTTGAATGAGTGAGGGGGGTGGGGGGAGCGGGTGGCGAGCGAAGGCGTCGGGGGGTGCGCGCGGGCTGCCGGGGTGCCGGGGTTGAACGGGTGATGACGGCGCGGGAAGGGGCGGCCATGCCTGTTGTTCAAGCCATGATTTGCCGTTCGTCGGAAAGCGGGCATTTGCGGCCACGCAGGCAATATAATCAGCCTTATGGGAAGCAGCAGGCCCACAAACATGGTGAACGATGATGCACAAAACGGCCACTTGCCGGGAGTCGGCAAGTTGAACGCCAAGCGCGAACGCGGGCAGTTTTATACGGTGGCGAACCCGTTTGAGCACGGGGCTTTCCGGAAGTGGGCGAAGGAGTCCGGCCTGCCCGACGCCTGTGTGCTGGAACCGTTTGCCGGCGAGAACAGTCTGATAAAGCACTTGTCCGACATCGGGTTGTGCAATGATTATCAATCGTTCGACATCACCCCGAACGCGCCGGAAGTGCGCGAGAGGGACACGCTGAAAAGTTTCCCGACGGGCTACGATGTCTGTGTTACCAACCCCCCGTGGCTTGCCCGCAACAGCGCCACGGCGCGGGGGCTGGAGTATCCATTCACGGTGCATGACGACATCTACAAATTCTCGCTGGAGAAATGTCTTGACCATTGCGGATACATCGCCGCGTTGATACCGGAGTCTTTCATCCGGGCGCGGTTGTTTCAGGACCGGTTGCAGGCGTTTGTGTCGCTGACGGCGCAACTGTTCTCGGAGACCACCCATCCGGTGGGGCTGGCCCTGTTTGTGCCGTATGCGTGCGACGATGTCGTCGTCTATTCGGGAGCGCGCAAAATCGGCACGCTGGCGCGGATTGAGGCCTGCCGGCCACAACCGACCTACAAGCGCAACATCGTGTTCAACGCCCCGGACGGAAACCTGGGGCTGATTGCGCTGGACAACACCAAAGGCCCTTCCATCCGGTTTTGCGATGTGGATGAACTGGCCGGTTACGAGGTGAAAAACCACGGCAGGCACATCACCAAACTGCATGTCTCCGGCCAGTTGATGATAGACAAATACAACACTTTCATCGGCGAATTCCGCGAGAAAACGGGCGATGTGCTGCTGACCTGCTACCGGGGGTTGCGCAAGGACGGAAAATATCGCAGACGGCTGGACTGGCAGTTGGCGAGGGGGATTATTGAAACGGAGGCGGGGATGTGGAGAGGCCAGGCAGGTCGCTGAATTAGAAGACACTGAACACGGGCGTCAAATTCTTCAAGATATAAAAAGCCCCCAGGACCCGCGAAGGGCCGAGGGGGTGTTAATCGGGTTGCGTTGCGCGCGAAGCAGTTGTCTGCGGCAGGGTTCCAGTCTGTCTGCATCCGCCTGTTTTGTCAAGCGGGTTCGACCGTGAACAGAAACATCAATCCGCCCCCAACTCCCGCATTTTTTTGGTGATGGTGTTGCGGTCCCAGTCGATTCCGCGCCAGGATTCGGGGCATAAATCTTTTGTGTTGAAATCCTTGTATTTAGGGCCGAACCAGATGTCCGGGTAATACACTTTCTTGCCATCACTGCCATCAAGATACGCGCCCCACCAGCTGAAAGTGCTGTTTGCGATGACATGATGGCGGCACAGGGCCATTGCCAGCATTTGTTCCCAATCTGCCAGTTGGCCGTTGATTTTCTCGAAAGTCATGTTGGGAAACAATTCCCTCAATGCGGGAATCTTGCGGGACATGATGTCTCTGTCTTTGTCTTCGCAAAAACACAGCACATTCCATGAATCTTTTTCGGTGTCTTTGGCCAGTTGAGACAATGCGCGCTGATAATACTCAATCGGCATGACCGGATGATAATCTTTCAGCGGTTCATAGTCGCCTATCCGGAAATGAAGACTTGCGGTGTTGTCATAGTCGTACGATGTCTTCCGGAGTATTTCATTTTCAAGCGATTCCAGTTCAAGCAAACGAAAAATACCGGATTTGTATCGGTCAAAATACCTGTACGACTGGAAATACCCGACCATTTTTACATCGCCCCGCGCCGCAAAGCGGGGAATCGGAACATAGTGGTAGTGAGCCTCACGAAAAACCCTTTGTCTTGCAGGCGAAACATTCACAAGCCGTTTCAGCAGTTTGTGAACCTTCCAGCGCGCTGTTCTGATCATCGTCGGCTGTTCCAGCACCGGTTTCAATGACCGGAAAATACTGTTCCAGTACGCCGTTTTGCGGGGGCCTCTTATTTCTGTCTCAAGAAAATAGGGGCATTCCTGATGCAATGCATATCCAAGAAGGGCAAATATCTGGAACAACTGGTTGCCCAAGCCCCCCATCATCTGGATTGTGACTCTGCCGGGCTTTTGATGCATCAAGTTTGTTTTCTCCAATCGGCGGGCGGTTGTGCCGCCTGTTGGATGGGCGGGTGCAGCCGTGAAGCGCTGCGACCGGGGAACACACCCCTCAATCCACCCCCAACTCCTGCATTTTTTTGGTGATGGTGTTGCGGCCCCAGCCGAGGAGGGTGGCGGCTTCGCGTCTTTTGCCGGCGGTTTTTCTGAGGGCGGCTTTCAGCAGGGTGCGTTCAAACATCGGGCGCAGTTCGTCGAGCACGGCGGCGGCGCCGGGTTGGGACAGGCGTTCGTCGGCCCATGTCGCCAGTTCCCTTGTCCATTCCGCCTCGTTGTCCGGGTTGCGCGCGGCGGCGGTCAGTTCCTTTGGCAGGTCCTGCATCTGCACGGCCTTGCCGACGGTCATGACGGTCAGCCAGGTGCAGACATTGCGGACCTGGCGCACATTGCCCTTCCACGGCAGGCCCTGCAGGTAGGCCATCACCTCCGGTGTCACGGTCTTCTCTTCGGCGCCGAGTTGTCCGGCGGCGTCGGCCATGAAATGCGTTACCAGGCTGGGAATGTCGTCGCGCCTTTCGCTCAGCGGCGGCATTTCAATGCGAATCACATTCAGCCGGTGCCACAGGTCTTCGCGGAAAAGTCCGTCGGCAACCCACTGTTCCAGGTTGCGGTGCGTCGCGCAGATAATCCGCACATCCACCTTGATGGAGGTGCGCCCGCCGATGCGGTAGAAACTGCCGTCTTCCAGCACGCGCAGCAACTTGCTTTGCAGCGTGACGGGCATGTCGCCGATCTCGTCGAGAAACAGGATGCCGGTGTCGGCCTGCTCAAAGCGCCCCGGGTGGCGCGCCTGCGCGCCGGTGAACGCGCCCTTCTCGTAGCCGAACAATTCGGACTCCAGCAGGTCGTGCGGAATTGCCGAACTGTTGATGGCGACAAACGGCTTGTCGGAGCGCGAACTGTGCTGGTGCAGTGCGCGCGCAATCAACTCCTTGCCGGTGCCGGACTCGCCGGTAATCAGCACGGTGATGTCGGAGCGCGCGGCGCGCCCGACGATCTTGAAGACTTCCTGCATCGCCGGCGTCGCGCCGATGATTTCCGATGTCGGGGGAGGCGCGCCGTCGCCGTCGCTGTCGCGTCCGCGCGCGCAGGCGCGGCGCGCAACCTCGATGACTTCATCAAGATCAAGCGGTTTCGGCAGGTATTCAAACGCGCCGCCCTTGTACGAATCAATCGCGTTTTCCAGGTCCGAATGTGCGGTCATGATGACGACGGGCAGTTCCGGGTCGCGGCTTCGCACCTCGCGCAGAAACTCGAAGCCGTCCATGTTTGGCATGCGGATGTCGGCGATGACCGCGTCCGGGCTTGCATCGCCGTGCGCGCCGAGCGCGTCGAGCGCGCCTTGCGCCGAGTCGAAGCCGGTGGGGTTCATGCCGGCTTTCAGAAACGCCTGTTCCAGCACCCAGCGCAGCGACTGGTCGTCGTCCACTATCCAGATGTCGGCGCCGCCCATGCTCAACTCCGTGTTCAACCCGTGCTCAGCCCGTGGCGGGCGCCGCCGCCTGCCCCTCAATCGGCCCATCCATCGGCCCGTCAATAGGCAGGATCACACTGAACTCAGTCCGCCCAGGCTGCGAGTCCCACTCAATCAAGCCGCCGTGCCGGCTGACGGCGGACTGTGCAATCGGCAAGCCCAGGCCGCTGCCATGTTCGCGGTCGGACACCAGCGGGTAGAACATGCGTTCGGCGATGTCGTCGTTGATGCCGGCGCCGTCGTCGGCGATGGCGGCGCGCGCCACCAGCGGGTGCCTCCTGGAGTTGATCACAAACTGCCTTTCAACGCGGCTCTTGATGGTGATGCAGCCGCTGTCGCCGACGGCTTGCAGCGCGTTGCGGGCGATGTTCATGAACGCCTGCACCAGCAGGTTCTTGTCGGCGTGCAGCAGCGGAATGCTGGGGTCGTAGTCGCGTTCAAGGCGCACCGACGGCGGCGCCTCGGCCTGCAACAGCAGATAAACCCGCTCCAGCGCCTCGTGCAAATTCACCTGCCCAAGATGCGGCGGCTTGTTCGGCCCCAGCAGGCCGTCCACCAGGTCGCGCAGGCGGTCCACCTCGCTGATGATGACGCGGGTGTATTCGCGCAGGTCGTCGTCGGGGAGTTCGCGGTCAAGCAGTTGCGCCGCGCCGCGGATGCCGCTCAGCGGGTTCTTGACCTCATGGGCAATCTCGCGCCACATCGCGCGCAGCGCCTGCTGGCGGTTAAGCCAGTCTTCCTCGCGGCGGATTTGCAGTTGGCGGTCGAGACGCACCATCTCCATCACCACGCCGCGCGATTCATCAAGCGGCGTGACAGTGCAGTCCACGACCGTCTCGCAGCCCGGCTCCAGGTGCAGTTTCAGCGCGTGTTCGGTGCAGGCGACGCCGCTGCCCAGCGCCTCTTCCGAACGCCGCGTCAGCGCCGCGCCGTTGTCGCCGAACAATTCGTCCACCGAACAGCCGAGACAGCGGCGCGCGCTGTTGCCGAGCAGGTCCTCGGCGGCGGGGTTCAGAAACAGCAGTTTCAGGCGCCGGTCAAACATCAGCACCGACGCCGACAGCTGCTTCAACAGGTCTGCTTCGTTCATCGCAACACCGGCGCCGGCAACCGCCCCGGCAAATCCGCCTCGTTCACCGCCGCGCCCCGGCCTGCCGCCCGGCGCGGCGGCGCTCAGCAACTGTAATACATGTCGTATTCAACAGGATGCGTCGTCTGGCGGAAACGCAGCACTTCCTCCTGCTTCAGGCCGATGTAGCCGTCAATGGCATCGTCGGTGAAGACGCCGCCGGCTTTCAGGAAGTCGCGGTCGGCGTTGAGTTCGTTCAGCGCCTCGCCGAGCGTCGAGCAGACCGTCGGGATGGCCGCCTCTTCTTCCGGCGTCAGGTCGTACATGTCCTCGCCGTGCGGCTCGCCCGGGTGGATGCGGTTGGTGATGCCGTCAATGCCGGCCATCAGCATCGCCGCAAAGGTCAGGTACGGGTTGCCGGCGGAGTCGGGGAAACGCACCTCGATGCGGCGCCCCTCGGCGTGGGCGACAAGCGGAATCCGCACCGCCGCCGAGCGGTTGCGCTCGGAATAGGCCAGCAGCGACGGCGCCTCAAAGCCCGGCAGCAGGCGCTTGTAACTGTTGGTCGCGCCGTTGGTGATGGCGTTCAGCGCGCGCGCGTGCTTCAGAATGCCGCCGATGTAGAACAGCGCGGTTTCCGACAGGCCGGCGTAGCCGTCGCCGGTGAACAGGTTGCGCCCGTCCTTGAACAGCGACTGGTGCACATGCATGCCGCTGCCGTTGTCGCCGACAATCGGCTTGGGCATGAAGGTGGCCGTCTTGCCGTAGTTGTGGGCCACATTCAGCACCACATACTTGAAGATCTGGTTCATGTCGGCGCGGCGCACCAGCGATTCGTATTTGGTGCCGATTTCGCACTGCCCGGCGGTGGCGACCTCGTGGTGGTGCACCTCGGTGGTGATGCCCAGTTCCTCCAGCACGGTGCAGATGGCCGAGCGGATGTCTTGCAGCGAATCCACCGGCGGCACCGGGAAGTAACCGCCCTTCATGCCCGGGCGGTGGCCGGTGTTGCCCTCTTCGGAGCGCTTGCCGGAATTCCACGCCGCCTCGGCGGAGTCCACCATGTAGGAGATGGCGCCGGAACTGTCGTGCCAAAGCACCTCGTCAAAGATGAAGAACTCGGGTTCGGGGCCGAAGTAGGCGGTGTCGGCGATGCCGGTGTCGGCCAGGTAGCGCTCGGCGAGTTTGGCGATGGCGCGCGGGTCTCTGTTGTACGGCTCCATCGTCGTCGGCTCGGCGACATCGCAGCGCAGCACCAGCGTCGGGTCGTTGAAGAACGGGTCCAGCACCGCGGTTTCGGTGTCGGGCACCAGCACCATGTCGGATTCCTGGATGCCTTTCCAGCCGGCGATGGACGAACCGTCAAACATCTTGCCGTCTTTCAGGAAGCCCTCGTTGACGATGGGGGCGGGGACGGACACATGCTGCTCTTTGCCGCGCGTGTCGGTGAAGCGGAGATCAACGAAGCGAACATCGTTCTCCTTCATCATTTTCAAAACATTTTCTGAAGACATTGTATTCCTTGAATTTGGGTGGTGTTATTGGGACAGGGTTGTGGTTTTGTGTATCAGCGTGTCGGGGGATGGGAACGGAATTCCTCCCGCTACTGGATATAAGCGAAAATCATGCCACACGGCTTGTGGCCGCTGCGCGGGCGGATAGCGGTATTTTTTGCACTTCTGTCGTGCATGTTTCCCCCAAAGCGCACAATGATAGTGCATTTAGGGGAAAGGTCAATCAGCGCCCCGTCAGCAGCGTCTCAATGCCGTGCTCTTTCAGCGTGCGGCGTGCGGCATCGGCGGGCGCCAGACGCGAATACGGGCCGAGCCAGACGCGGTACCAATCGGCGCCATCCACGCGGAACAACTGCACCTCGGCCTTGTAGCCCATGTCGGTCAGTTTCTGTTTCTGCCGTTCGGCGCGCGCCGGGGTTCTGAACGCGCCGGCCTGCAGGATGTATTTGCCCAACTGCGGCTTGCTGGACGGTTCGGCGCCGTCCGGCGCCGGTTGTTCCGGGATGATCAGTTTGAAGTCGGGCAGCAGCGTGAAAAAGTCGTATTCAAGTGCGTCGTTGGCGGTGTCGGCGGCGGGCTGCGCTTCGGCGGGCGCGTCGGCGGGCGCGTCCGCTGAAACGAGCATCTGCTGAAAGTGCAGATGAACGCCGAAGGCGGCGGAAAGCCCCAGCCCCAGCGCCAGCCCGAAAATCAGCCCGGCGATGAAGCGCAAACGCCCGGCGGGGCCAGGCGTGGCCGCGGCGCCTGCGGGGCGCGCCGCTCTTTTGTAGTCGTTGTAGTCGCGGCGCGAGGTCACATCTTCTCCGGCGCCGACACGCCCAGCATCCCAAGCCCGTTTTGCAGCAACTGCCGCACCGCCGCCGCCAGCGCGAGGCGCGCGGCGCGCAGTTGGCCGTCGGCGACGAGAAACTGGTGGCGGTTGTAATAGACATGAAAGCGGCCCGCCAGTTCCTTCAGGTAGTTCATCATTGAATACGGCTCCATTTCGGCGGCGGCGGCGCGCACGACGCCGGGGTAGCGCGCGAGGAATTTCAGCAGGTCGCTTTCCTCGTCTTCCGTCAGCAGTTCCGGCGACAGCGCGCCGGGCGCGGCTTGCGGCGCCGGCGGCGCGAAGCCGCGCGCGCGCGCCTGCGCGAACAAACTGCAAACGCGGGCGTGCGCGTACTGGATGTAATAGACCGGGTTGTCGCTTGAGCGTGAGCGCGCCAGTTGAATGTCAATATCCACATGGCGGTTGTATTTTCGCATCACATAGAACAGGCGCGCGGCGTCGGCGCCGATTTCCTTGCGCAGCGCCGCCAGCGGCACAAATTCGCCGCCGCGCGTGGACATGCCGGCCTTGTCGTCGCCGCGGTACAGGTTGACGAACTGCACCAGCACGGTGCGCAGTTTGCCGGCGTCGAGCGACAGCGCCTTCAGCGCGGCCTCGATGCGCGCGACATAGCCGTGGTGGTCGGCGCCCCAGACATTGACAATCAGGTCGTAGCCGCGTTCGTATTTGTTCAGGTGGTAGGCGACATCGGCGGCGAAGTAGGTCGCGTGGCCGTTGGCGCGCACGAGCACGCGGTCTTTGTCGTCGCCGAACGAGGTGGAGCGAAACCATTGCGCGCCTTCGCTGTCGTAGAGGTGGCCGGCGTCTTTCAGGCGGGCGATGGCGGCGGCGATTTCACCGTTGTCGGCCAGCGATTTTTCCTGGAACCAGCGGTCGTAGTCCACGCCGAAATGGTGCAGTTCATCCTTGATGCTGTCGAGGATGGTGTGGATTGCGGTGTGCAGCACGATGGCGTAGTCGGCGGCGCCGAGTTCGGTTTTGGCGGCTTCAATCAGCGCGTCGAGGCGTTCTTCCGGATCTTGCGGCAGGGCGGCGGGGTTGATGAGGACGGTGCCTTTCCGCAGGCGCGCGCCCTCGGCGCGGTGCAGCACGGCGGCGACATCCCAGATGTAGTCGCCCTGGTAGGCTTTGGCGGGGTACTCAACGTCTTCCTCGCCGCACAGTTCAAGGTAGCGCAGCCACACCGACAGCGCCAGAATATCGGCCTGGCGGCCCTGGTCGTTGACATAGTATTCGCGCTCCACCGTGTAACCGGCGGCTTCGAGCAGGTTGGCCAGCGTTGCGCCGTAGGCCGCGCCGCGCCCGTGGCCGATGTGCAGCGGCCCGGTCGGGTTGGCCGACACAAACTCAACCAGCGCGCGCCCGCGGCTGCCGGCGGCGGCGCGCCCGTAGTCCTGCGCCTGCGCCAGAATCTCGCCGACGACGGCGGCCACCGCCGCCTCTTTCAGATGGAAATTGATGAAGCCGGGGCCTGCGATCTCGACCTTTTCAAGCGCCGGCGGCGACGGCAGCGCCTCGACAATCCGCTGCGCCAGTTGCCGCGGCGCACACCCGGCGTCGGCGGCCAGCGCCAGCGCGATGTTGCTGGCGTAATCGCCGTGTTCGGGGGTTTTGGTGCGCGTCACCTGCGGCGGCGCCTGCGCTGCCGCCGTTTCGGAAATCACGCCGGACGCACAAAGCGCCTTGAGGCTGTGGCTGAGCCATTGTTTGATTTCGTCCTGCATGATGGTGCCGGCGGCGGCGCGGCGGTAATGATACTACGATAGGGGTAGAGGATTAGGACGGGGGAGTTTTGGCTTTGTCGGAACGGGAAAAACGGGCGCGGATGGTGCGGCACAGTCGGGCGAACCATTTCTTGATGGAGAAAAGGCGGCGCAGCAATGGAATGATGTTTCCGATGCTGATGCGCCAGGGTATGCACGAGCGAAGGTTCTCAATAATCACGCTCAGCGAGAAACGCGGGCGACCGTTTTTTGTGCGCACTTTCATATGCACCCGGCCACGCACATTTTTCATCAGGTTTTTGAGGCGAGCGGAGACGGTCTTGCCGTCTTCGGGATGGCTTTCGGACGGCTCGCTTTGGGGTTGGTCTGCCGGTGAGCGGGTTTCTGTTGCCCGGTCTTGCGGTGATTGATCTTTTGGTGGCCAGCCTTTTGCTGGTTGGTCTTGCGGCGGACGGGTTTCTTGCGCCTGCTGGCTTGCTTGCGCCCGGTCTTTTGCCGCTTTCCTTTTTTCCTTCCAGCCCGCCAGTTTCCCGCGCAAAATCCGGAACAACCGCAGTCCGCCGGCAACAACGATGGCAATCAGAATCAGGCCGGCGATTGTCCACAAGATTTCTTCATCGGCCATAACGATATACGGCGCCAAGATATACCATGCCGCGGCAAGACCGAGGAAAATAGCCAGGCCATTCTTCACCTTGTGAAAAAGGCGCACCGCCCGCTCGGCAACAAGCGCCCAGAACCAGGCCACCAGCCCGGCAAGATGAACAGCAAGATAGACCAACGCCAGATATGTCCAGCCGCTTGACCACCCGAGCAACGGAGGCTTCCAGCCGCTGAGGGGCAACAAGACAACAGCAGGCACAAACAGCGAGACAAAAGTAACAATCGCCAACCGCGGCTTCTTCCAGAAACCGGTGCCCGCGTAGTAAGCCGTGCCAACCAGAAGAGCGACAAGCGTTGCGGCAAGAATAATCATGATAATTTCATCGAGGAAAAACAGTTTAGTACGTCCCTTCGTTCAGCCGCCAGTAGGCATTGGTGTTTGCAAGAGCCTCGTTCTTTTTCGCAAAATTAAAAGGAACCTTGCCTTTATCATCTTTAGCCTTTGGATTGGCGCCACGATCGAGTAACAGCTCAACTATTTCTGGGGTCTTACTAGCAAGCGCCGCCACGTGCAAGGGAGTCTCCCCACCTTTACCCCTTGCTTTCAAGTCAGCACCGCGATCAAGCAACAACTCAACTACTGCCGGGGTTTCACTATTCCCCGCAGCCATGTGCAAGATGGTCTGCCCATATTCGTCCCTTGCTTTCAGGTCAGCGCCGCGGTCGAGTAACAACTCAACTACTGCCGGAGTTTCACTATCTCTCGCCGCCATATGCAAGGGAGTCCAACCATCCTTGCTTCTTGCTTTCAGGTCAGCACCGCGATTGAGCAACAAATCAACTACTGCTGGGGCTTTACTGCCAGCCGCCGCCAAGTGCAGAGGAGTCAGCCCACCTTTATTCCTTGCTTTCAAATCAGTGCCGCGATCAAGCAACAACTCAACTACTGCCGGAGTTTCACTATCTCTCGCCGCCATATGCAAGGGAGTCCAACCATCCTTGCTTCTTGCTTTCAGGTCAGCACCGCGATTGAGCAACAACTCAACTACTGTCGGGGTTTCACTATTCCCCGCGGCCATGTGCAAGGGAGTCCAACCATCCTTGCTTCTTGCTTTCGGGTCAGCGCCGCGATCGAGCAACAACTCAACTACTGCCGGAGTTTCACTACCTGCCGCCGCCATGTGCAAGGGAGTCCAACCATCTTCGATTCTTGCTTTCAGATTGGCACCGCGGTCGAGCAACAACTCAACTACTGCCGGGTTTTTACTATTCACTGTCGCAAAGTGCAAGGGAGTCAAACCTATAATTTTTCCTCTTGCTTTCAGGCTGACGCCTTGAGCAAGTTCATGCTTGACATCGTTCACGGTGGCTGTCTCCCAAAAAGAGGCAGAACAAAGGTTGCCGCAATCTTGGCCGATGGTAATGTCTGCAAGCAACAATGTTGTCGCCAGTGCTGTACTCGCCATCACACTCGCCACCACAGTTTTCTTGATAGTGTTCATTATGAAACCGTATCGTTACCTCTTGTTGTTGTTTTTGTCTTTCGCCAATGATGCCCTGCAAACCTGCATGAATCAGATTTTATTGACAAAACATTGCCGATTGTACGCCAAAGCCGATAGACTCAGTTAAGCACAACTCCATCCGTTGGAATAAAAGGCAAGTTGCGGCAACACCTGATTCCCACCTCATCCGAACCCCTCACGACATCTGCGAGGGCAAATCATAATGCTGTCCCAGGAAGTAATTGCGCCTGTCTTGCCGTCTGCCGATGTGTCGCAGGGCCGCCACGCGGTCGGCAATAGGGGGATGAAGCACCAAGAGTGCTCTTAAGTAGCCTAAAGCAAGCACTGCTGTAAACATTGATTTCACTGGACATATTCAGGTCTTGACATCTCCTATCCTCCTATGCTATACTAAACTAATCTAACTAACCTTACATAGGAGTAAAGATAATGGTTTGTAATACCCTCGAAAACTGCTGGGAACGCCAGAATATCATTCTGCCACACGGTTGCCCGTTGCAATTTATACACTGGGGAGTCCCAGTGGCTTATGGGAATGTCAAAAATGGCAAATTATGCGCCGATGGCATTCTCGGCTTTGAGTCACCAAGCGCTGCAATCGGCTCCGTTGTAGCCAAAAAAGTGGGAAGGCATAAGAGGGGCCTCAATGGCTGGATGTACATTGAGGTTCCGCTCCTTGGCGGGGGCTGGGTCTCGCTGCACGAATTGCGGGCCTCTGTTGAAAGCCGTTGGGCGTATTGTGTTCCCAAAATCAATTTCTCTCCCTCAATGTATAAATTCCATCCGCCGATGAAACCGCTGGAGGCAATTCAATGAAAACGAGAACCATTGAAGTTGATTTCGATGTCCACAAAAAGATTGAGGCGGAACGCAGGAGCTTTGATGAACCCGAGAATACCGCCCTGCGCCGGCTTCTTGAATTGCCTGAACCCCCTGCCGACATTGCGCCTGCCCCGAAGAACGGAAGCATTATGCAGGGAATATCTGCGATATTAGAAGGGGCTTGGTGCGGAAAAGGGGTGGAACTGCCCATCGGAACCGAGTTGCGTCTCGATTATCCGGGTGTTGCCGTGGGCGGTGAAATCAAGAATGGCAGATGGCATGTAGGTGGGGAGACTTTTGACTCTCCATCCAGTGCCGCGTGTTATGTCGTAAGCAAAGTGCGAGGGCGTGAGATGAGTGTCAATGGTTGGCTGTACTGGAGCGTTAAGCGCCCAACTGACTCAGCATGGATACCGCTGAAAAGCTTGCGGAATAAGTCCAATATTGGCCGACGGCAACGTTCGTAATCTGATGTACTGGCGGGAAGGCTAATGAAGTTGACAACTGACTTGAATCACATACTTTCATTTGTGTTGAAGCCCACTCTTGGGTGGCTTTGTGGTGTTTGTCTGCTTTACGGTCTTGTACTTTTCCCAATAGGCACAGCTGTAGAAGAAATTTTGGGATATTCGGATTTATTCCCGGATATTAGTATGTGGATGGAGCATGTGTTTGCGATACTTTTTGTGCTGATAAAATCCGATTGGGCATCGTTGCGGAGTATGCCGAATAAGACTTAGGAAACTTCTGCGGCAAAATGTCAAGGACTTGCCTGTTCAGAAAACGGCCCGTCTGCATTATACTGCCCGCCGGTTCTTTGCGATGCGGGCTGTTCC